>JAMCYP010000015.1:39909-42995 GCA_023476545.1 Candidatus Martarchaeota archaeon
GAGATACACATCGCGCTGCCGACGCGATTATATAGTAGGGCTCTATAGCCTCGGCAAGAATGCCCATGCTTATGGTCTCGACCCTGTTGCCCATGCCCTCGAGCCTAGCGGTCAACTTCTCGAATGACTTCCTTACCCGCGCGTCTGCCGCATCAAGCAGCTCTTTGACGACGTAGAGCCTGTCCTTCTTTTCGTCCCTTATCCTGTCGACCACGCAGGTAGTGTCGTACGAGTCCGGGCCCCTTATGAGATCGAAAACATCGCGTGCATCGCTCGAGCTCCTGGCAATCACACCTATCTTGTCCAGCGAGTTGGCGTAATCGATGAGACCGTACCTAGATACCGCACCGTACGTGGGCGTGAAACCGACCACGCCGTTGAGTGCGGCTGGGGTCGCGATCGAGCCGCCTGTTGATTCCGCGAGCGCAACGTGATACTTAAGGAGCGCTGTCGCCACGGCGGCACCGCTGCTCGATCCGCCGGCTACGTATGCCCTGTTGAACGCATTCCTTGCCGGGGCCTCGGTGTTAAGTCCGAAGGTGCCGAAGCCGAACTCGTCCATGTTTGTTTCCCCGAGAAACGCGAACCCTTTGTTCTTCAGCATGCGCTCTATTACCGTGGCATTGAACGGCGGAACATAGCCATGAAGCATCTTCGAGCCAGCTGTCGTCTCGAACCCCTTGACGCAGATGTTGGCCTTTGAGCTGAAGGGCAAGCAGCCGGCCGCCCTGTCTGTTTTAAGAGCCTCGTTGATCGCAGTGAAAGCGTGGTAGTCCTTATTGAGCTTCGCCACCCCCTCAAGCAGGCGCTGATAGTAGTCTGCTGGTTTCTTCTTAGCTGCGAACTCGCGTATGCTACTCATAGTTTCGGCCCGAGAATGTAGCCCTTGTGAAGCTTCGACGTCTTCTTGAGCGAGTCAATGTCTGCGAACGCGGACACGACATCCTCCCTGAACCTTGTTGGTATAGCTATGGGCTGGTGCGCCGGGCCGCCCTCGGCATGCGTCTTGCTTATCCTGTCAAAATAGCGTATTATCTCGTCTATGTCGCGCTTGATTGCGACCCTTTCTTCGGCTGAAAGTCTTAGTCTTGATGTCTTCAGCAGCCTATCGAAATCCTCGTCTTTCATAACAACACGTGACTAAACGGCAATTATAAAAGGATTAATAGGGAGAGCTTAAAGAAGGTAATCTACAGCGGGTTCTATGCTAAGGGTCCAGTACATAGATGACACTCCAAAGACGCCGGGGAGCGAGATCAAGGTCGGGGGAAGAGTGGTGAGGATAACCAATGCCAAGAATGTGAAGTTCGTATGGATGCGGGACATAAGCGGCATGATGCAGCTCACCGTGCTGAAGGAGTCGGCGAGTGCAGAGCTGCTGAAGATCGTTGACGGCCTTATGCAGAACGATTTCATAGTCGTATCTGGAAAGGTACCACAGGAGATAAAATCAAAATCTGGAGCTGAGATGGTTCCTGAAAAGATAGAGGTGGCGGGCAAGGCGCTTGAGCCCTCGCCCATAGACGTTGAGGGATTCATGGAGAGCAGCTTCGACAAGAGGTTCGACTGGCGCGCGCTCGATCTGAGAAACCCGAGACAGATGGCCATATTCACGGTTGAGTCTGCAGTGCTGGGAGGCATGCACAGGTTCCTGTCCTCCCATGGTTTTATGCAGGTGTTCACGCCCAGCCTGATGGGAGCCTCGTCAGAAGGCGGTTCGGAGGTGTTCACACTGCGCCACTTCGGGAAGACAGCATACCTGAGGCAGGACCCGCAGCTCCACAGAGACCTGCTGATGCTTGCAGGATACGAGAAGGTCTACGAGATAGGGCCGAGCTGGAGAGCGGAGCTGAGCAACACTCCGAGGCACATGACCGAGCACAGGACATGCGCGGCTGAGATGTCGTTCATAAGCGACGAGAAGGACGTGATCAAGCTGGAAACCAAGCTGGTGAGCGGGGTGCTGGCCAGGGTGGCCAGAGAATGCGAGACGGCGCTCAAGACGTTGGGCGTGGAGCTGACGGTGCCGAAAGGCGCGTTCCCGATATTTGCCTTTCCGAAGATATACGAGATACTTGATGGGTATGGAAAACACGTAGAGGTCGGAGAGGACTACGACCACGAGGCGGAGATGCTGCTCGCGAAGCACGCCAAGGAGAAATACGGGAGCGATTTCTACTTCGTCAACAGGTTCCCGTTCAAGGCGAAGCCGTTCTACGTCATGCGCGTGGAGAAGACACCGCAGTGGGCAAGGAGCGTGGATCTGATATACAAAGGACTTGAGATCAGCACCGGAGGACAGAGGGAGCACAGGTACGAGAAGCTGCTGGAGCAGGCGAAAGAGAAGGGGCTGGACCTGGAGAACCTGAAGTGGTTCACCGACTTCTTCAAATACGCGCGCATACTTGAAAACGTAGGAGCGCGCCTTCATTATGTTGGTCATCTTCCTGCTTCGCAGCCAGAGGTGGCGTTTGTCAAGAAGCAGCTCTGCGCTCTGGTACTCGGTTATCGGAAACGGTTCCGCCACATGCACGTTCTCGAACTTCGATACCTCAAGCTCGAAGCCTCCAGGAGCACGTTCGTCCTTCTTCACGCTTCCCGTGACCTTTATGCTCGACTCGATTGTGCTCTGCTGCGCCGCCTTCCACGACTTCGCATCAACCTTGTCTTTCTTCACCGCAGCCTGTATTATCCCCGTGATGTCTCGCAGCACTATGAAGACGAGGCCGCCGCTCTCCCTCTTCCTGTGCACCCAGCCCTGCAGGCTGGCGCTCTCCCCTGTTTTCTTTATCGCATCAGCAACGTGCATATGTGTCATCTATAATGTGTGTGGCCATTCTATGGCAGAAGCCTTTCAGGCGCCCTTGGGAAGAGCGTCGTCTCCCTTATGTTCTCTATGTTCAGCAGCATGGCCGTTAGCCTCTCTATGCCCATGCTGAAGCCTCCGTGTGGTGGCGCGCCGTATTTGAAGAAGTCGGTGAACCACTTCAGGTTCTCCAGGTCCAGCCCCTTCTCTTTCGCCTGCTCCAGCAGCTTCTCGTACCTGTGCTCCCTCTGTCCTCCGGTGCTGATCTCAAGTCCTTTGT
>JAMCYP010000010.1 GCA_023476545.1 Candidatus Martarchaeota archaeon
AAATTGCCGTTCCGTTTTCCAGGGAGCTTGCAGACGGGATAGATGGATACGAAATAACCGAATTCCGCAGAGTGCGCGGCACACTGCAGTTTTATTGTATGTACGAACTTCCCGAAGGAGGTGTAGATCATGTAAGGGTGGACATTGCGCCAAAACGTCTGCTCATAGCAAAACCTGTAGAAAACGGAACGGCAATTTCGGAATTCACGCACGCATCGGTAAGCGGCGTAACGGTATACTCGATTGAAGATCTGACCGCGCGCAAGCTAAACGCGCTTGCAGATAGAGGAGAGGGCAAAGACGTGTACGATGTATACATAGCCTTGCCACTATGTTCCAAAAAAGTTCTTAGAAAGGCAATTGCCCTAATGCTTCAATCTGAGGGCGCCCACGGGGGCGCGGAAGAGTTCATGCAAAATATGGTTGGCAGCCTTGAAAAAGTCGATTCTGGGAAACTTCGTAACCTCACCAACCCCTTCATACCTGTTCCACACAGACCCAAGAACTGGGAGGAGCTTAAAAAAGACCTTCTCGCAAGGCTCGGCGATTTGTGAAGTGGTACCGCATTTCCCTGAACTTGGTCAAATGCGACAGGTTCAGGGCCTGTTTCCCTAGTGGTTGCAAGGGTTCAAATCCCTTCCCCCCGCATCTTCTGCATATCGCTATAAATCTTTCCGTCGTATCTGAGTATGGTGCACGTAAATGGCCAAGGACTCTTTCGATCGGATGCTAGCTTATAACGCAAGGCACGGTGGCTGGATTGTATTCAGGTCTGTGTACTGGGCGATATACCTTCTGCTGCTCGGCCTATTCCTTGTATACTACAGCGTAAACAACATAGCGGTCTCGCTCCAGAGCTTCCTGGGATGGGCGTTCACGATACTCGCCGTGATGGTGATAATCTATGGCGCCGTAGAAAGCCTGCACCACAAGCTGATGCGCAAGTACGGCTGAACCGTCGGGCTTATTATTAAGCTTGGCGTATGATAGATTCTGAATCCTCAATGCACAGGGACTAGGTTTAGGTTAAATGGTCAGGCTGCCAAACATCTACCACCACAAGAACCTCAAGCTACTGATAGCGGTGCCCCTGATCCTCATGGTCATAGGCCTCTTCTTCTCGAGCCAGATAACTCTGGACACGTCCCTGCGTGGAGGTGTCAGCATAATAATACAGACCAATACCACACTCAGCAACTCGGCGCTCGCAAGCGAGATAAGCTCGTCGCTGCACGTTCAGGCTCCGCAGATCGCCACGAGCCCAGGCGGCCTGCAGATAACCCTTCCGATAAACCAGAGCCTCGCCGACGCGGACTCCTACCTGATACAGTTCTACAGCGAGAAGAGCAACTACTCCAACTATCTCGTCAACGCCACATCGCTCAGCATCGCCTACCAGCAGAACCAGAGCCAGGCACTGCTGCAGCAGATAAGGCGGGTGAACGCCGAGGTGAACACCTCCCTTGCCGGAATGCAGGCCGCGCTCGGCGGAGAGCTGACTGTGCTGCGGCCTTTCGGCGTGCAGACGAACTCTACCAACTCTACAGACCCTACCGCACTGCAGCAGACTGCCGAGTCAGCATTCAGCACCGCAAGCGCACAGTACCAGAACAGCACCATCGCCGCGCTTCACAACATCGTGCCCTTCACCTCTTACTCGTACCAGCAGGTTACTCCGACGCTCGGCCAGTTCTTCCTCGGCGAGCTCGCGAACACGATAATAGTCGCTTTCGTGCTGGTCTTCTTCATAGTGCTCTTCATCTTCCACTCTGACCTTAACTTTTCCGTCACGTACGTCAAGATAGCAGCGTTCGCCGTTGCCACCGCGCTTATCTTGTTCGCCGTCCCGCAGCTGCTCTCATCCCTCTCTATCTCTACCCTGACCCTCGTTCTGCTGGTCATCGTATCCGCCGTGGTGATCTTCTTCACACCGATACCCTCCATGGCGGTCGTCTTCGGCGCAGCGAACGACATAATCATAGCGCTGGGAGCGATGGGCCTCTTCCACATACCGCTCGGCGTGGCCAGCGTAGCAGGCCTGCTCATGCTGATCGGCTACTCGATTGACACGGACGTGCTCGCGGCCATACGCATACTCAGGCGCGGCGAAGGAACACCAGAAGACCGCGCATACTCATCAATGCGCACCGGAGTAACGATGACCGCTACTGCGATAGTCTCGTTCGGCGTGCTCTTCGCGATATCAGTCATAGAGTACGTGCCAACGTACTACGAGATAGCGGGCGTGGTGCTCTTCGGCCTCATCGGAGACATAGCCACAACCTGGCTCGGAAACGCATCGATGATACTGCTTTACAAGAAGAAGAAAGAGAGGATCTGAATGATAACCGACTACCTGAAGGACTTCAGGATATCCCTCCTGGTCGTGCTGATAGCCGCGCTAATAATACTCGACATACTCTTCGGCGGACCGCACATACTCCACCTGGGAGTCGAGTTCATCGGCGGCACCCAGATACCTGTGCAGCTGGAGCACAGCGTAAATCCCAGCACGATGGGCAACCTGCTCACGATACTGCAGGAGCGCCTATCTACCTTCGGGCTGAAGCAGATAACCGTGGAGGGCATAGGTACTTCGGAGGTCTACGTCACAATACCTTCGGTATCGCCGAGTGAGGTTCAGAGCACCATCTCCGTGATCGAGAGCCAGGGGGTCTTCCAGGGAATTGTCAACGGCAGGGAGGCGCTCAACGGTTCAGGGCTACTGAGCGGCAGCATAGGAGCGTCGCAGCCAGTGGCGTCTGGTGGCAACGTTTCCTGGGCCGTCAGCTTCTTCGTTACGCAGCAGGCAGCGGTAAAGTTCTCGAAGGTGGTCTTCGGACAGGGCAACCAGCCGCTCTACATGTTCCTCGACAGGCCCAACGGAGCGATAGTACTGTTCAACGCCTCGCTGTTCCAGAGCACGTCGTCTTCCGGAGCAAACCAGACAGCAGTGCTGCAGGCGATGCAGCTCGCAGCCGACTTCGGCAATGCAACCCTGCCAATAGAGATATACAATCCGGACCTCAGCAACGTCGCCTCTGTGGAGTCGTTCTTCTCGGTCAACCGCGGAAGGTACCAGAGCGTCATACTCCCGATTAACGCGCCGCAGTCGCTGGTGGCAAACCTCACCTCGCAGAACTACACTCTGGATTATGTCACCCCGCTTAACCTCACTCCTGTAATAACGGTCAACCTGCAGGGCACCACGCAGCAGACGATAGTGAACTCGTGGCCTGCCGTCGGCCTGCTCTCATCTCCGATACTCAGCCCTGGCATAACCAACGGGTCGGTAAGCCAGAGCTACCAGATAAGCGGCTTCGCTCCCCCGACTCTCTCGCCGAGCGCGCAGCTCGCCTACGCGACCAACCAGTCGAACCAGATAGCGAGCATACTCAAGGGAGGCGCGCTGCCGGTGCACGTCATCGTGGGCACCCCGACGACAATACCTCCCACTCTCGGATCTCACTTCGAACTGATAAGCGCATTCGCGCTGCTGGCCGCAATAGCCGCTGTCTCGATAACCGTGGCGATAAGGTACAAGAGACTCTTCCTAGTCGTGCCAATAATATTCACAACGCTTGCCGAACTCTTCATCATACTCTCCATCATAGGCCTCATCGGCACGATAGATCTCGCGGCAGTTGCCGGAATGATAGCGGTAATCGGAACGGGAGTCGACGCGCAGATAATCATAACCGACGAGATACTGGTCACCGGAGCGGAGCACACGCTGAAGCTCAAGCTCGGCAACGCGTTCTTCATAATATGGGCCGACGCGGGACTGCTTGTCGTGGCGATGCTCCCTCTGCTCTTCTCTACAACGCTCATCACCATAATAGGCTTCGCCGAGTCAACCATACTCGGCGTGCTCTTCGGAGCATTCATCACCAGGCCTGCTTACGGTTCAATAATCTCTAAGCACTACTCTAAGCAGGAGACGAAGTAAAGCGATTCTCATGAAGCACTGCCCCATCTGCAACAGGTCCAGCGACGAAGCCAGGTTCTTCGGCGAGTTCTGCGAGTTCTGCGCCGGAAAGAAACTGCGCGAGCGGCTGTCCTCCAACGCAGAGATCTCGCTCTGCAGGGACTGCGGCAGGATAAAGGTCGCAGGCGTCTTCGTCCCGAACACCGAGGCAAACGTGCAGCGCCAGCTCTCCATACTATTCAAGCCCTACCTCATACGCCTGGTGCACCACAGCAACGGCATAGCGCGCGTGCAGGTCACCGACGAGAAGAGGGAGGGCATGACCATAGAGCACAACGTGCACGTGAAGATGCTGAAGCTTCTGTGCGACGACGACGCGAAGAAGCGCGCGGGGTACTACGAGGCCGTGGTGCAGCTGCGCGGAGAAGAGGGCAAGGTCTCGAGGATGGCTGCAGCGCTGGAGAGATACCTGGAGAAGAACGACGCGTTCATAACCAAGAGCGAGGTCAAGGAGCACGGGGTGGACCTGTATGCAAGCAACAAGAAGACCGCTTTCGCCTTCATCAGCAGCAGGCACCTGAAGTTCAAGGGGTCGTACGAGCTGCACGGGGAGAAGCGCGGCAAGCGCCTCTACCGCAACACCTACTTCATAACGTTATGATGTCGCATTTCCACACATAGCACAGTTCCAAACATATGGAAACAGCTCTACGCTATTTGCGTTAGACCACTACGTATCTTTAAATACGTTAGCGTAGACAATCTATCATAAGTACAGTATATTACAGTAATTATAGTGCTCTTATAGGGGCTATTGATGGCTAATCGATCCAGGCGAAGGGTGCATAAAGCCGCAAGCAGCAAGAAGGCGCAATCTGCGCTAGAGTATCTGCTTACCTACAGTTGGGCCATCCTCCTTGTGGCGATCGTAATAGCGGTATTGTACCTCTTTGTATTCGCACCGTCATCGATCACGCCAACCAGCTGCTCTTTCACCGGAGGCGCATACTGCCAGGACCTTGTCTTCGGATCCAATACAGCGCAGACAACCATAGCCCTCTTTCTCACAAACACTCAAACGTTCGCGATAGCATATCCTGAGGTGAGCGTGAACTACAGCACGACTCATGCATCAGCCTCATGCTCCCCGAACCTTGTGCTCCAGGGTGGCGCGATAATCTGTAATGTCAACGTGCCAATAACAGCAATCGCACTTGGATCGCTCGCATCAGGCAAGATAACACTCAGCGCGATACCCTGCTCCAGCGCCAACCTGACCGCCTGCGCTTCAGGCCAGAGGCAGTCGTTCAGCGGAACCTTCAATACGCACGTCTCTCCGCTTCTCTCTTCCACTCCTTCTACAATCTCGCTCACTGTCCAGAACTCCTCTCAAGCTGCAACCGGTAGCAATAACAAGGACAAGCTCACGGCTACGGTAAAGCTCCTTGGCAGCCCGATAAGCGGCGCGACGGTGAACTTCACCGCATCTAACTCGTTCGCTACCATTGTACCGTTAATAACGACCACCGGCAGCGACGGAAACGCTACGGCATACGTCTACAGCTCTCAGTCCGGCAACACGATAGTCACAGCTAGCTTCGCAGGCGAGTCCGCAAATGTTATGGTATCGTTTGTCACCCCGGCCAGTGGGACCGTAGGTCTCTCACAAGACGTGGTCAATCTGGTCTGCTACAGCGGCAACAGCGGCACCTATGTGATTTCTGTAGACGGAAAGGAGTACACGTGCTCGCAGCTTCCACTCCAGCAGGAGTTCAACCCTGGCTCGCAGCACACATACGCATGCTTGACTCCGATATCGGGCCCTGCAGGAACCAGATACACATTCCTGTCGGCAAGCGGCTGCGGCGCAAGCGGCCAGAGCGGCACGTTCACTGTAGGATCTGCGGGGTCTAGCTGCACAGTATCTTGCGACTACTCTACACAGTACTACCTAACCGAGTCTGCCAGCCCAAGCGCAGGCGGCACGGTCTCACCCGGCAGCAACTGGTTCAACAACAACAGTCAGGTATCGATAAGCGCCACACAGAATTCCGGATATATATTCGTATCATGGTCTGGCACCGGTTCCGGGGCGTACAGCGGCACATCAACTACCAATACGCTGACGATTGGCAACCCGGTCTCAGAGCAGGCGAACTTCCAAAGCACCACGACTACGTCAACCAGCACCACTTCCTCTACCTCCACAACCACATCTACAACCACTTCCACAACTACCAAGACAACCAGCAGCACATCCACTACAACCTCCACCACTTCCTCCACTTCCACTTCCACTTCCACCTCCACCTCAACCACCACGACAGTCGCCTGTACCAGTGGGGTCTACAATCCAAACCTCGAAACAGGCTGCAACGGTAACTCAAACAACTACTTCGAATACTACTGCAGCAACGGCACATCTGCTGGCTGTGATTCAGGCGGGTTTAAAAACAGTTGCACTCCTACAGGTTGCCAGTATGCCGCTCCCGTAACAACAACCACTTCCACCTCCACCTCCACTTCCTCTACATCCACCACCTCTACGTCCACCACCTCCACCTCCACTACCACAAAAACCACGACTGTAGCTTCCACCACTTCTACGACCTCTACGACTACATCATCAACAAGCACTGTGGTAAACAACTCGGTCTATCCTGGGACCAATATAACGATGGCAAATGGCACAGTGGAGAGCGCCGAGAGCGTAAAGCCAGGTGCGGTGATACAGTCCTATGACTTCATGACGCACAGCATTGTGCCTTCAGTGGTTAGCTCGGTGCTAACCCTGACTGCAACCAATAAGTACACGTTCAACAACGCACTCAATGTTGACAGCAATGAGATAATGTACATAAATGGCAGATGGGCCCGCGCCAGTTCTGCCAAGGTAGGCGACAGCCTCTTCGACCCATTGACAAACTCCAACATAACCATAACCTCGTTGCAGATAACAGACTACACCACGCCGCAGATAGTGTATGACTTCGTGGGTTCGCCTTTCAACAACTATATTGCTGACGGCTATCTCATCGATGTAGCAAGCACCTCGCCTAACTCTGTGAGCGGCGCGAGCTATGTTACCCTGGCCAACGGGACGCCAGAACTTGTTTCCCAAGTCTTGCCAGGCACCGTCGTGCTGGGATACGACACCCAGACCGGAAAGGTGGTGCCTACGATAGTTACTGGAATATACGCGAGAAACTCGGGGCCTAAAGGCAACGAGTACATAATAAACAACGGGGCGCTTGTGGTGGATTCGGGAGAGCCTCTTTTGATCAACGGCCACTATGAACTGACTTTGCAGCTTCGAATCGGAGACAAGCTGTACATGCCGCTGCTGCATAAGGCGGTTAACGTAACCAGCATTCAGATAATAAATGGCACATTCACATTCTACGAGTTGCTGACTACTCCAACCAAGAACTTCATAGACAACGGCTACGTCGCTACATGAGGTTGTTTATATGAGCTCAGATACGCAGGTTAACGATGGGCAGGAAGCAGCTTCGGGCATGCAAGCCGGCGCTTCCAAGGCGAAGCGTGCCTCCCCTTATTCAGGCCACAGGAGCATGTGGATCACGGTAGCAATTGTAGCGCTGATAATCGTCATAGCAGGGGCAACTTCGCTGCTTTACAACTCCGCCCCGCAGCCAAATGCCACTTCCGCCTCTACATCTGTTCCCACCACCGTGCCTCCGCAAAACAGCTTCTCTCCATTTCTAGTTAGCCTTGCGGATCAGCAGAACGCCTTATTCTCTGTACCTTCCAGCCCGCAGATGCATCTGTATCTCAACAACACTTCCCCTGACTCCGTTCTAAGCCAATACGGCCTTAATTTCACTGCTTCGCTCCTCGCATCGCAGACTCTTGCGCCCGCCTCATACGTGTTGAGCGTGCCATCTGAGTATGCCAACATGACCTCCCCGATGATAGTTTCTCTCAGCGCCCAATCATACTCTGGAGCGGCTGCGGCCAGGTCTGGCTATCTGAGCGTGCTCACCGAACTCCACAACTCTACGGCCATGAACGCCAGTGGAACAACACTCCTGTCAGCGAAGAACCTTAGCGATTTTGGAAACGCATCAGTCTTCTCGAGCGCTCTCATATACGGCCTAGACGAGTATAGCATATACTTCGTGTACGGCAACTATACCGTATACGCGTCAACCTTCGGCAATGCTAACAGCCTTAGCGCAGGTTACATATACAACATATCCTCGCGCATCTATGGCCAGATGCTGAACTCGACGTAGTGATGTTGCATGAGGCATAATCAATCTGTCAGGAATAAGGCTCTACTTATGCTTGGCTGCACCCTGTTCTCGGTTGTCATAGCCACCGTGATAATCGCTACCGCTTATTTCAGCGGGCCGAGGCTTACTGGTTTCGTAAACGCAAATCTCCGGCTCTCTGACATCGCGTCGGCCACTGGCGTTAACTATACTGCCATAAAGATCAACAACGTATCGTCATTCGCCGGCAGCCTGTCTGGCGAAGGCTATAGAGCGCTGTCAATTTCTGAGTTTGTTCTCAATACGACAAACCATACCATTTCTTACCCAACCATAGTTACGTCCGCGCTATACTCTCTTTCCAATGACACTGCGGCTAATCAGACAGAGCAGAGTGTGTTGTTCGTCGCCAACCAGATGCAGTCATCCATATCCGGCAGGTTCTACGGCAACACAAGCGTATTCAACTACTCGTATTCGGGGGAGACGGCGCGCATGTACAACATCTTCTCCATAGCGGTGATAAACGCGTCTAATGCAGTGCTGCCTGATGTAGCCGCTTATCCTGTGTACCAGTACTCTGTCGCGTTTCAGTACAAGAGCTATGTGGCCTTCATCACACTCAATGGCTACTCAAACCTGTCCTCCTACTACTCCGAAACCCTTGCCAAAGCGCTATTCAGGAACATGATAGACTCAAGGATCTGAACCCTCAGTGGCTTCCTCCCCTGCTTCCTTCTCCGCATCAGATGATTGGCTGGCTGGGGGTTCTGTGCTATCGGGATAATGCGCCTGGAAGCTAATGCCCGTTTTTGATCTCCCGCATCGCTACGTACAGCAGCAGCATTCCTATTATCAGTGCTGCCGCCCCAAACTGTGTACTGTACGCTGTCCCCTTCTTGGGCCCTTCCACCTCACCTCCAGTTCTTGCAGTCTGCGCGGTCGGGGGTGGCGCGCTGGTCGTCGCTGTGCTTGTGGCCACGGTGCTGGTTACATGGACCGAATTGACGTTTGATCTGTTCGTTATGGATGAAAGACTTGATTCGATTGGCCTGGCGAAGTTTACGAACGAGACGTTGTCAAGCGTTATTGTAGAATTGAAGGCGTCTATTGCATAATTGCTTGCGTTATCCGCTATAAAAGTACTGTTGTACACGCTCACGTTCGAGTTGTTGGAGAATAACCCATTTCCGCGCACCCTGCAGTTCTGCAAAAGCACATTGGCGCTTGATTTCACTGAGAAACCCACGTCGCTTGTGTTTACCGACCCCCCCTTGCAATCTACGGTTATATCACTGCCCCTCACCTTTACCCCTACAGCACAAGTCTGGTTCGTGTGCCAGAACACGTTCACCTCATTAAGTGTGTTGAATGCAAACGGATAGTAGCCTGGCATATACACCGCCTGCGTTCCATCAGCGCAGTAAGGGATTCCGACCCCATACGCTATGCTTGTCGAGTTCTCGTGTTCGTATGGAGTGTCCAACAGGAGAATGAATGCGTGGATGCCGGGAAGCATTGACGTTGCCTTGTAACTCAGCGTCCCGTTTGTCAAGTTGAAGAATGTAGCAATAACAGAGGCATTTGGATCGTTTTGCCAGCCGTTCAGCAACCTGAACTTGGAGTATGGAGTTTCATTGTGAAAGATGATGCTAAAATTGTACGTTATGTTCGTACCTGCTGGAAAGAACGTATACGGAGCCAACCGAGGCCTTATGTAAGTCGGCCTGAACGTTGTCCCAGAGGTGGCGTTGAAGGACGTGGAGGCTATCATGTCGTCGCCTATGTAAGGGGTGTAGAACGTGTACGGGTTGAAACTTCTGGTTCCCGCTTTGCTTACCTCTTCGCCTTCAACAGGATAGTAGCTGCTCCCGTTGCTGCTGTTCTCTGGGTAGATCGTAGGGTAATAGACTCCAAAACGCGGCAGGCTGTAGTTGGCTTGTGCTGCCGCATCTGAAAGTTGCGTTGGGGTCTCGCCCTCGTTTATTACTCCCGGATTCGCATCCACCAGGGCTTTCGGGACGATCTGCACAAATCTTGCTATGGAATAATTATGGTCGTTTGCGTAAACCAGAAGGTGGAAGTAGTTGCCCACGCCTACGTTGGAAGAGTTGTCAGAGAAGCCAAGAGTGTAGTTGCCGGTAACGTTCACAAGGTTGTTCTGAGCATCGTGCAAACTGAATACGTTCCCTGATATGGTACAATTGGTGATCGTGTTGTTGTACGTCTCATTCCCGAACACTATCGATGTCGCCAGCGAGATTGCGTGACTGCCGCAGGCTAACGTGCTGTTTTGTGTGCCATCAGCGAAAACAAAAGGGCTTCCTGACAAAATGTTTCCTGTAAGCACGTATCTGGTATTGGATAAATTGAGGTTTGTTGAGCGTCCAATGGAGTACTCGTTCGCCTGAGTCGTGCCAACTGCAATCAGAAGTATCAACAAAATTGTGAAAGCTGCGCGCATTTTAATCAGCATGGCTTACTACAACGTAAATTCTTATATCGTTGATTGGTCACGTTACGTTTAGGTACGAGCACTCAGAAGAAGGTATGCTTATCACCGTGGAGTTGACAACTCTTTCCTGGCGCATCGAAAGCGTATTGTATAAGGCGCCCCAACCTCCGAACAGCGTAGTGTTCTGGTACGTTGCAAAGTAACCTCCGCATATCTTGATCTGCTTGCCGGTTACATTGGCCCGCGGAGTTATGTTCCAGCTGACGCGCAGGTATCTGCTTCCGTTTTCATAGAGAAGTTGGTGAGGCTCACCCAATTGGCTCACAAAATAGTTCCAAGGCCCATTGTTCTGATCATAAAGCGTACCGCTCTGGTTTGACAGCTCCACTCCGAAATAGTGCACATTTATCAGGGGCGCGCCCAGGTAGTAAATGGTCGCGTTGTTCTGGTACCACTTGAATTCGCCAACGAAGGTTACGTTTATCCTTACTGTTTCTCCCGGATTCGCCGAGCTCCTGTTAAGCGAGACATCCACGCTGCTGACATTATTGACCGTTACAAATCCAGACACCTGTCCGGTAGTCTGATTGCGATAGCCAGTCCCGGTAAGGTTGAAGTAATTCAGCTCTCCCGGAAGGGCCTGGCCGGTTGTGGTGATGGTCGTGTTTATCTGGGATCCTGCTTGCTGTCCCCGTGTGGAATTAGTCTCATTTACTGGTATGTAGTATAGTTTTGCGCCAAATGGGTTGGACATGGTTATCGTTTCAGGTAATGGGTATGGATATTTGGGAATCAGCACCAGCTGCCAGTTAGGGCAGTACCTCTGCGGGTCTGGCGTGTAATCGAGGTTGAATACGCTCATGTTCTTCGGTATCATCACATACGAGCCCGCGGGTATGTTTGAACAGTTCTGAATTGAGTCATACGCATAGATTCTGTTGATGTTTCTGAACTGCATATACGAGTCAATATTGGAGAAGCCGGACATGCGGTATATGCTAGTGGTGTTTGGTATAGTACTCAGGTAGTTGGCGATGACCACTTGGTCGTACCTCTCATACGATAGCGTCTGGTATTGGTATATGTTCAAAGGCACAGAGGTGGCTATCAGGAACACAACAACAAGGCACACAGCAACAACCGCAGCGTACCGCTTTACCTTCCTCTTGGTTCTAAGCACACTGGACAGCGCTATGCCTATTGTGACCACGAGGGGCACGGGAAGCAATAGGAGGAACCGTTGCAACCGGTATGAGAGGAGGTAGACAAAGGGAGACAAGCTCACGTGCATCGGTCCGAACTCGAGGTAGAGGAACCCCGCCACGAACCAAAGAAGAGGATAGTAGGCGCCTTTCGTCCGCCTGAAACCTACGCACAAAGCTGCTATGACAAAGGCATAGAAGTAGAAGCCCATCTGGGTGTTGTAATTGTTGACATACGTTGCCCACAGCTGCTGGAATATGTTCAGCCCTCCTCCGTTCAGCGCGCTCTGAGCTATGGATACCAGCTGATACGGAAACATTGCCGAAATGTAGAATCCCGGGTCTGTATTCGTGGATGGTATGGTGTTCTTCTGCCCCACAGCGCTATAGAAATTAGAGTTTGTGGTCAGCGTTACGAAAGGGTTGGTACCGGTAAAAGAGTTGAAGAATACAAGGAGGCCGCCTGCCGCAAGCATGCCGATGAAAAGATAGTACGCAGACCTGTCAAGTTTCTTCCTTGCAAACTCAAGCAGAAGGTAGAGAAGCGCGACAAAGATTATGATTCCGCCTTCTGGTGTAACCAGAGGGGAGGCGACCAGGGCGGCTCCTGCAAGAGCGTAGAGCCTCTTCGAGCTCCGGTTTCTGGCCATAAGCAGCAGCAACATGGCCAAAGAGGTCACGAACATCATTGTTATGTCATCGCTCACCGTGGCCCCTAGTTCTACGGCCATTGGGAAGAAGGCGAGCAGCAAGGCTGATATGAGCCCCGCTCTCTCATCGTACAGTTCCCGGCCCAGGTAGAACGCCACCACTACTGTCAGCGAGAAAGCAAGTATGTCCCACGCAGAGCTGGTGTACATACTCACCCCGAAGATGGCGTAGAAGAAGGAGATCGGCAGGAACTGGAGTATGCGCACGCTGAATATGAACTGGCTCTGCTGGAAGGTTCCGGCGAGCACAGAGTGCGCAAGGTCAAGGTATGTTGTATCGTCGCCGTAGAAGGACGGGCCCCCTACAAAGGTCAGCGAGTATATCAGCGTGTACAGCACTATGACCGCAAGCAGCAGGTAAGGGAGACTTTTCCTGAATCTCCCTCCCTTCTTCAAAAGGTTCATCAAATTCTACTTTATGCCGCTTTTGAGGTTTTTAATCCTTTCTTGCGCTCCAGCATGAACGTTAATTTTAAGAATCTGCTCGGCATGTAGTACCGCATGAAGGCAGTCATACTCGCGGGCGGCTACGGGAAAAGGCTCATGCCTCTCACGAGCGTGAATCCCAAACCGTTGCTTGACGTTGCAGGCAAGCCAATCATAGACTGGCAGATCTCCTGGCTGAACAGGTCCGGAATAGACTCGTTTGTCGTGCTGTGCGGCTATCTGAAGGAGAAGATAAGATCGCACATGAAGATTCTCAAGAAAGAGTTTGACATAGACGTTGAGCTGGCGATAGAAAGCACGCCCCTCGGGACCGGAGGCGCCTTGAGGAACGCGAGGAAGAGCATAGGGGACGAGAGATTCATCGCTATAAACGGCGATGTCATAACAAACCTGGATGTGGGTAAACTAAAGCTCGGAACCGCGGTCGCAACCATCGCCCTAACGCAACTCCGTAGCCCGTTCGGAATAGTTAGGTCAGCAAGCGGAAAGGTACGCAAGTTCGACGAGAAGCCCTACATAAAGAACTATTGGATAAACGCCGGCGCGTACCTCATGAATGACGAGATATTCGACTATCTACCTAGAAAGGGAGACATAGAGCGCACAGCCTTTACCGTGCTGGCTGAGAGGAAGATGCTTAACGGCACCCAGTATCGGAATGTATATTGGCACTCAATTGATTCGATAAAAGACCTCGAAGAAACGAGCAAGGACGTGCGCAGGGGCGCCCTCAGGAGATAGAACGATCCCGAGGCAAGTTTTTAAACCTCAGAGCAGAAGTAGTAGCGTGCAGGACTTCAAACCTTTCAAAGAGGACGTGATGCTCAGCCGCCGCACCTTCTCCGCAGAGGAGCTGCAGGGCAAAGAGAACTATCAATACAGGAAGTTCATGCTCGATGTGGATCCCGAGAAGTTTGTATCAGACTTGAGGAACCGTGCGGGAGATCTGGGATACATCTTCGATTTCAAACCTCAAAACCGCGCAAAGATCACGGAGCCTGAAGGAGAGACGCGCATAAACCTGCCTGTTCTTGCTACGAGGACCAGCAAAAGACGAATGTTGAGTCTGAAGAGGGTTCTTGCGGTAGGAGTCACAATAACCGGAGCAGGTCTGCTGGCGCTCTTCCTGAACCTGGCTCTTGGTGTTCTGATATTCGGGCTGGGAGAGCTATCATTCATCTCGTGGCTGCAGAGGCAGAGAGCCCTGAATGCGGCCAAGAAGCCGTTGGACGTGCACAAGATGTGGCTCTTTCTGGAAGGCACAACGCATCCAGCTGACGT
Source organism: Candidatus Martarchaeota archaeon (assembly GCA_023476545.1). Taxonomy (GTDB): domain Archaea; phylum Micrarchaeota; class Micrarchaeia; order Micrarchaeales; family CABMGC01; genus JAJYVH01. The sequence continues at coordinate 14,262 of JAMCYP010000010.1, forward strand.
ATTGCCTGGAGAAGAGGGCGCGCACACCGCAAACATGCGCAGAGTGTCTGAGATAACTCTGCATCTGGCCGGAGAATCAGACAGGGGAGTGAAATATATGCGCGAGGATATCACGAAGTTTATCCGTTCCATAGACAGCATGTACCCTTCGCACGCCTGATGTGCATCAGTAGTGGCGGAAGCACGGGGCATCTCACGTAAGGTGAGCTTCCCTCTCCTTTTGGCAACCCTTCCGAATAAGCCCAGATTCGATTTTTAATGCCAAGATTTATTATCAGGTTAAAGCAGAATAGAGTGAGTTATACGGAGCAAACTGATTCCGCTACCTGCGGTTTCGCTTGTTGCTTGAATTAGCTATTGCGTGTTGGTAATGAATGAAGTGGTTTTAGAGTCAAACGTTAAAAGAGGCCTGCTCACCAAGAACGGAGAAGAGGTAGAAAGACAGGTTAGAGATCTCTTTGGTCTCAAAAGGTCGAAGCATCCGCATTCCTCAAAACCAGATATATTGGATTTCACGGAAGGAGTGGTCGGCGAGGTTAAGTCCTTCAAAAAAGGAAGCCGCGTCCTGCTGTATGTAGATCAGGTAAGGCGCTATCTGGAACTCGCAGACGAGATAAACGCTACCGGTTCGCTTGATGGAATGAAGACCAAAACAGAACCAGTCTATTTCGTGGTCGTCTTCGATTACGAGAACCAAAAGATAACAGACATCTATAAGCTTGACAGGGAAAAACTAGAAAAGGTTCTCGAACGCCAGACCAAGAACCAAAAATGGAACATTGTCAACAAGAGGATTTTGAGAGAGTTGCGTATGCTCAACGACGCATCCCAAACTCTCCTTGAAGACGCTCCTAGAGACGAACTGGCGTCAGATGTCCTGAGAGGCAACCCCAGAGGGGAATACACAAGGTTAAACAAAGCGGAACTTGACCAACTTTGCCCAAATGTCTCAGATATCTCTGATACCCCTGATACAAACCACATGACACTGCATTCCTAAACTAGCGTGGAGGCACAGGTCATGCTTGCTAAGGTTCGCTGGAGAAACAATATTATTTGATATTAAACACAACATTTTGCATTTATTGATAGCAATCTCTATTGCAATAGCTTAAGTAGTTCTATCGCCCTTTTGGGATTGCCCCTTCCAATTGGAAAATAGCAGGGAATTACTTCTGTTTTGGCAGAACCCACCTGCAGTTTATATGCCCTTAGTTTCTGCTCCCGAATTGAACTTTTATAATATTCGAACAGCTTTATGCCCCGTTTTGTTAGATTTGTGAATGGAATTGCACCGAAAGTAACCACGCGTTCTGGGTTGACTAATTCTATCTCTCTTTCCAGAACCGGCAAAAATAACTTTATCTTCTTCGAATCGGGAAGAGCAGCATTTTGTCCAGTCCACTTGACTATGTTTGTTAAGTAAACACGCTCTTTCTTTAAAAACTGCAATAATTCATTTGTAAATTCCACAGACCATCTTGATGAAACATTTATTCTGTCAATCAAACTCTGATTAAGCAAGTCTGCTTTATAGAAAATCCTCCAAATTTGTTTAGTTCCTATAAAAGGGAACCGCGGTCCCTGCCAATCAGCCTCGGAGCTTATGTTTCGCACAGTGGGATTGATGAAAACAAACATAATCCTGGGGTTGTGAGTTTCTCCATTACCCAAAATAGGCATGAGCTTATTCTCTGGAAAATTCGTTCTATTGATTTCTTCAACATAGCTCCAAAGTTCATCAAGATTACTGCAGTTTCGGAGTTTCATATAACATAAATGTTCTTTCAGCGTATATAAACCTATAAGAAAAAAAGACTTGGAGGCACAGGCCATCCTTGCTAAAGTTCGGGGAGAAACGATGTCAAACGACGGTAAGTGCTATTTTTTGACCGCAGTAACTACATAGTGTTTATTTGTGGTATCCAAATGCATTTCCTTAATGTTAAAGCCCTTGAAAAATTTCTTGATTAATGGTTCATTAAAGTAAAAGTGCGGCAGCCCCTTTTCATCGCCATCTAAAGGAAGATAAGTTCTAAAATCTACTCTCTTAAAGTGGTGTCCTTGAGTTTTTCCTTTAGGAACTGTGAAGAACAAAATGCCATTCTTCTTTAGAACCCTTTCTACCTCTTTTATCACTTTTCTTATCCTCTTGGGATAATTATGGTGTAAGACTTGAGTTGAAATCTCTGCATCAAAAAAGTTGGTCTTATAAGGGAACCTGTTATTCATATCATAAATCCTTGCATGCGCCTTGAGGTGTTCTTTTCTGAGCCATTGTCTGACAATCTTTATGCCTGTCGGTGAGGGGTCAAATCCATAAACATCAAATCCATTCCTTGCCAGATAAATTAAATGTCTTCCAGTCCCACAACCGATATCTAAAACTTTCTTCACATGTTTTCTCCGAAACAAGCCCACAAGCTTTGGCATATCCTTCTGGGGTTTTAGAAAGTATTTTCCCTTCTTTTTATATACTTCGTCCCATGCAGCCATGTTTATCCCATTACTCGATATCGTTTAATGCTGTTTAAGAAGCGAATTTCATGTTCGATGGAGTTACGTGGAGGCACAGGGAATCGAACCCAGGCCTTCAGCGTGTAAAGCTGACGTCCTACCATTAGACTATGCCTCCTTGCTATCTCTTGCTTCTGCAGAACTCATTAAGCTTTGTTATCGCTTCTCCGAGCACGCGCTTGGGAGGCAGCGAGACTATCCTTATGTGGCCAGGAGTCCCGAATCCGGAGCCGCGCGTGAGCTGCACATACTTGGTCTTCAGCAACGTGTCAACAAACTCCTTGTCGTTCCTGAAGTGAAGTTGTTTCAGGTCAACCTTCGGAAAGATGTAGTATGCGCCTCTGGGCCTCACTGTGCTCAGGCATCTGTTCTCTCCCAGAAGCTTTACGGCAAAGTTCACACGTTCCTCTATTTCACCTACCATCTTGCGTATCGCCCTGTTGTGCTCAGTTACGTTGTTCATTCCTTCTGCTACCGCGTACTGCGCAGGCGCATTGGCAGATACCCTTACTGAGGCAAAGTCCGCAATCTTCTGCTTGAGCGCCAGGGATACTTTGTCATCCTCCGGAACGATCGCAAATCCTATCCTGAAGCCTGTGGCATCGAAGTTCTTTGATGCGCCGTTGAGTATCACGTGTGGCATGCCCCTCGCAAGCTGCGCCACGCTGGTGAACTTGGCGCCGTTGTACACTATCTCATCATAAATCTCGTCGCTCACGAGTATCAGCTTATGCTCGTTTGCAAGGTCGACAATACCTTCCAGCGTCTTTCGGTTGAGGACCGTGCCCGTAGGATTGTTCGGATTGGTGAGCAGCACGTACCTTATCCTCGCCTTGTGCTTGAGCTTCTTCACATGCCTCTCCAGCTCGTCCACGTCTATGCCCCAGCCATCGTTCTCCTTGTAGTCGAGCAGGTACTCCTGCCCGCCGGCCAGCCCTATGTACGGTATGTACTGCGTGTAGTAAGGCTTGAACACTATCGCGCGGTCCTTGGGGTCGATGAGTGCAGCGTTGAGCATGTAGAGCGCCTCGGATACGCCTGCAGTAACTACGATGTCCTCCTCGCCGAGGTCCAGGCCGTACATGCGCCTGTACCTGCCCATTATGGCAGCGGTCAGCTCCTTAGCGCCCCTTGTCTCAGTGTAGTGGGTCTTGTTATCGGATATTGCCTCAATGTATGCGTCTTTGATGTACTCTGGAGTGGGAAAGTAGACTGCGGGGTCGCCCCTGTTCAGCTTTATTATCTCCCTGCCCTTTCTCTCCAGCGCTTCGGCTATGGCATCGTCTTCTTCGAGCGGGTTAACCGCGTACCTGCTTCTTTCGGAGAGTATCGGCATGCTTACAGGAACCGCTACTCTTGCAAGGCTTAAATTACTTAGCGGTGAGTTTCGCCTTCTCTATGTAAAATATGCCATTGGTACCAGATACCTCAATGCGCGAGCTCTCCACCGTTATGCTCTTCTTGAAGAGCGGGGCGTCAAGCACGAACGTCTCAGCCTCGCCTCCCTCGAATAGCATGTTTATCCCGTGCTTCCTGTTGGCTACTTTGAGGTGTTCTATCATTCCGCTGTCGATTCGCTCGCCGAGCAGCGACGTCTCGAGCCCTTCTGCCGAGACGGACGTGAGTATGACGTTGTACCTGGACGCCAGCTCATTCAGCTCGTCTAGCGGGTCGATGTGCCAGAGGGGCGCGATGTGCTCTATGCCCAGCCTTGAGGTTATCTCGTTGATCCTATCTGCCTGGTACCTGCTGTATGTCGCTCCCGTCACCAGCAGCTTCACGTCGTTGTCCACCAGCGCCTTCTCGAGGTCCCCGAGCTCCTCCTCCTTCTTTCCTTCAGTGTCCGCGAAGACATGTCGCGTGCCCAGCGCCTCGGCCTGCATCTTCGTCATGTCCACGTTGGGATAGTGGAACATGTAGCTTTCCCTGTTGGCGCTACGCATCGTTATAAGCAGGTCGATCTCCGCTCCCAGCGCCACCGCCTTGTGTAGTGCTAGAGTGGAGTCCTTGCCGCCGCTGAACAGGCAGGCGTTCGTCATGCATTCTGCCTTTCTATCTTCTTCTTCACGTGCTTGAGCGCTGAGAACATGTCGCGTTCCATCTCGTCAAGCCTGAAAGATATGTAAGCGCCCTCCTTCTTAAGTCGCGGCAGGAGTATGTACTCCAACGCGTTGACCCTCCTCTTCACCCTGTCTATCTCGAGTATGAGCCTCTTGAGGCTCTGCTCCCTCTTCGCCGTGTCTATGATCATCTCCTTGACGCCGGAGAAGGCGTAGCTGACATCGCTGACCGCGGTGCTGCTATGGAGCAACACCTGCGCCTTCTGCTGATTCTGAACGTTCTCTATCTCCGGTATCCTTACGCCCATTACGTTCTTCACGCCCACTCTTACCTCCGAGGAGTCCATGGCGTAGAGGCTCGCCTGCTCCAGCTCGAAGTCGCCCGCGAACGTGGACGCGAGCACGGTTGTCTTGTATGCCGCCTGTAGCATCTCGTGCAGTCTCTTCCTGTCGCTCTTCGACTCCTTGAGCATCGAGAAGAACTCCAGAACAAGGGCCTCACGCTTTCTCTTCAGCAGGTCGTGCCCCTTTGCCGCAAGCTTCGCGCTCTTCCTGACGTTTATCAGGTTCATCCTTGTCGGGTTTCTGGCCATCCACTACCTCTTCTTTCTCCTGCCTCCTGACTTTTTACCCGCTGCCTTCTTCGCGGGCTGTTTCTTCTCCTCCTTCTCTTCCTCTCTCTTGGTCTCTGCGCTTGCCTTCGGGCTTTCTTTCGGCGCCGAGCCCCTGTGCTTGAAGTGATACTTGCTTATGTGCTCGCTCTTTATCCTCGTGAGCTCGCCTTCAGGCAGTTCGGAGAGCAGCTTCCATCCTATGTCCAATGTGTTTTCTATGCTCCTGTCCTCATCCTCTCCTTGCGCAAGGAACTCTTTCTCGAAGTCGTCACCGAATTTCAGGTATAGCTTGTCCGTCTCGCTGAGCGCCTCTGTGCCTATGATCGCGCTCAGGCTTCTCGATTCCTGCGCTCTAGCGTACGCTCCGTAGAGCTGGTCGGCCACACCCCTGTGGTCCTCCCTTGTCTTGCCTGCTCCGATTCCGTTGTTCATAAGCCTCGAGAGCGAGCCGAGAGGGTTGACCGGCGGGTAGAGGCCCTTGTTGTTCAGCTCCCTGCTCAGGAATATCTGGCCCTCGGTTATGTAGCCGGTAAGGTCAGGTATCGGATGCGTGATGTCGTCGCCAGGCATCGTGACGATGTTGAGCTGCGTTATGCTGCCCTTCCTTCCCTCAGCTATTCCCGCCCGCTCGTAGATGCTGGCGAGGTCGGTGTACATGTAGCCCGGGTATCCTCTCCTTCCAGGAACCTCCTCCCTTGCGCTCGCCATCTCTCTCAGGGCCTCGCAGTAGTTGGTCATGTCAGTGAGCATGACCAGCACGTGCATGCCTTTGTCGTAGGCGAGAAACTCAGCAGTTGTCAGTGCGAGCCTCGGCGTGAGTATCCTCTCTATGCTCGGATCGTCTGCCAGGTTCATGAACGCCACGGTCCTCTTGAGCGCTCCGGTCTTCCTGAAGTTCTCGATGAAGAACGAGGCGTCGTCGTAGGTTATGCCTATTCCCGCGAACACTACAGCGAAGTTCTCCTTGCTTCCGACGACCTTTGCCTGCCTAGCTATCTGCGCCGCGAGCCTGTTGTGTGGCAGTCCCGAGCCGGAGAAGATTGGAAGCTTCTGGCCCCTGACCAGCGTCATGAGGCCGTCTATGGATGATACGCCCGTCTGTATGAAGTCGCTGGGCATGCGCCTAGCTGTGGGATTCATGGGTTCGCCATTTATGTCGCGCTCCTTCTCCACCGCGAAGGCCGCGTTTGTGTCCTTTGGCTTGCCCTGGCCGTTGAACACCCTGCCTAGCATCTCCTCGCCCACCCCGAGCTTGAAAGTATCGCCGGTGAACCTCACGCTGGTTGACTTTATGCTTATCCCGCTCGTGGGTCCGAACACCTGTACCACCGCATATGTGTCAGCGGTCTCTATGACCTGGCCCAGCCTCTCCTCCCCCGAATCAAGCCTTATCTTCGTGATCTCTCCGTAGCCCGCGTTCTTTATCGCGTTGACAACCAGAAGCGGTCCGGATACTTTGCCAAGCGTCCTGTACTCTGTCTCGAACTTCATGCCTTCACCTCTTCCTCCATGCCGTGCTCCGCCACGAGCTTCTTGAACTGCGACTCTATCTGCTCGTTTATCTTCCCACCCTCTGCATCTATCTTCTCTTCCGGTATCTCCTTCATCCTTGAGATCTCCTTCACCACGTCGAGCTCCAGAGAGTTCTCGGCGCTAACTCCCTTCCGCGCAGCCTCCTCCGCTTTGTCCCCGAAGTGCAGCATGGTACCTATCATGATGTTCTGCTTCTTCAGGCTCGTGAAAGCGTCTACTGGATCGAATGCCGACTGCCTCAGGAAGTTCTCCCTCACCATCCTTCCCACTCCGAGCAGCACGCGTTCCGTGTCAGGCAGCGCGTCCTCCCCCACCAGCTGCACTATGTCCTTCAGCTCAGCCTCCTTCTGCAGCAGCGCCTGCGTCCTGTTCCTGTTGGATGTGAAGTCTTCTCCTATGTTCTTGTCGTACCAGCCCTGCAGCGCCCCGGTGTAGAGCGAGTAGCTGCTGAGCCAGTTTATTGATGGGAAGTGCCTCGAGCTTGCGAGCGCGGCATCAAGCGCCCAGAACGTCTTGACCACCCTGAGCGTGCTCTGCGCCACCGGCTCTGACAGGTCTCCTCCCGGAGGGGAGACTGCGCCGACCACAGTCACAGATCCGATTCCGCCGTCAAGGGTCTTCACGCGTCCTGCTCTCTCGTAGAACTCTGCAACTCTCTTTGGAAGGTATGCGGGATAGCCTTCCTCTCCTGGCATCTCCTCCAGCCTTGTGGATATCTCCCTCATCGCCTCTGCCCACCTTGATGTGGAGTCTGCCATGAGCGCCACGTTGTATCCCATGTCCCTGAAGTATTCGGCTATGGTTATGCCAGTGTAGATGCTGGCTTCCCTGGCAGCCACGGGCATGTTGCTCGTGTTGGCTATCAGTACAGTTCGTTCCATTAGCGGCCTGCCGGTGGTCGGATCCTTCAGCTCGGGAAACTCCGTAAGCACATCTGTCATCTCGTTGCCTCGCTCACCGCATCCCACATAAACGACCACGTTCGCGTCAGAGTACTTGGCCAGGGACTGCTGCGTCACAGTCTTTCCGCTTCCGAACGGTCCAGGTATGCCAGCGGTCCCTCCCTTTGCGACAGGGAAGAGCGTGTCTATCACCCGCATTCCTGTGATAAGGGGCACCTCGGCAGCTATCTTCTCCGCATATCTCGCAGCCTGTCTTACGGGTCTCTTCTGCAGCATGCTCACCTTTGCCATGCCCCTGCCTGTCTTCACCACGGCTACGGTATCCTCAACGCTCATCTTTCCTGATTTTATGCTCTCGATTCTGCCGTTGACTCCCTGCGGCACCATTATGTAGTGCTTTATCAGCGGCGTCTCCTCCACGTATCCGATTATCGTGCCCTCTGTGACACGCGCGCCCTTCACCGCCTTCTTGTCCGCGTGGAACTGCCACTTCTTCTTCCTGTCTATTGAGTTTACGTCGCTGCCCCTCCTGATGAAGATGCCAGTCTTCGCCTTTATCATGTTGAGCGGTCGCTGCACCCCGTCGAATATCTGCGAGAGTATGCCCGGGCCCAGCTCAACTGAGAGCTGCGTGTCCGTAGATACCACCTTCTCCCCAGGCCTGACCCCGTTCGTGTCCTCGTACACCTGTATTATCGCGCGTTCGCCCTCAAGCTTTATCACCTCCCCTATGAGCTTTGCGCTTCCTACCCGCACCACGTCGTACATGCTGGCGCCGAGCATCTCCTTCGCTACCACGAGCGGTCCCGATATTCTCTCTATTATTCCCAAAACATCACCTAACTCTTTGTCCTGTCCTGCAGTATGTCCACGCCCACGGCCCTGAGTATCAGACGCCTCAGTGTGTCTTCGCCTCCCTCCTTCTCGTTGTAATCGGCCACGGATACGACCAGCGGATCAAGCGAGTTGTCTATCCTGTACCTCGTCCTCCTGTCAGTTATCGACTCAGCCACGCCCTGCGAGATCACTATTATGCCAACGTCGTCCCTGTCCAGCATCGCGTTCATCCTCCGCTCCGCATCCTCCTTGTCCTTCACCGTATGGCTCTCGCTGACCCCGGCAAGCTTCATGCCTAGAGGCAGCACCTCGCTGCCAAGCACCACTATCTTCTTGTTCTGCATCACTTGAGCCATGATATCATTCCCTTTATCTCCGTGTCGCTGAGCCCGTAGCTCCTGCCCTTGATCAGTATCCTCAGCGTGAACACCTCCACCTCCTTGAGGTAGAGGAACGCAACCAGCGCCCCGAAAGACAGCACGCTGTGCCTTACGCTGCGCAGCGCCTTCCTGAATATCTCGTTAAGCATCGCAATCTCGAATATCATGAGCGGCTTGGTGCCGCTGGCTGCGTACTCTGCAGCCGCCTGCTTCAGGCCGAATGCCTTCGCGGACGCGGCAAGCTCTCCCGCGTCCTTCGCATCCTTGAACAGCTTCTCCAGAGCGCCTGTCTGCATCGTGCCGTTTGGCAGGATGCGTCCCGACACAACGCTGAAGTCCAGCCTGTGCTTCTTCGCTTCGAGCAGCAGGAGCACGTTCCTCATGTCTATCCTGCTCCTTATGAGTCCCGCAGCTTCGCGGTCTATGGTAGAGAGCCTCTGTATCGTGCCTCCCAGCTTCAGGTAGTAGCTCTGCTCAAGCGCCGCGTTGGCCTCGACAACGCTGTGCGAGCGCTTGTAGGCATCGAGGGCGCTGTCAAGCATCTCGGCGTATGGCGTGTGCAGCGTGAGCCAGGCTATGGCCTCATCCACGCTCTTTGCTGCTGTAGCCTCCTTCGCGATGCTGAGTCCGGCGTACTTGGTGTCGATTATGTACTCTGATACGTCTTCGTATCTCTTCTTTGAGGCCACGGCCTCAAGCATGACCTTTATGTTGCCTATGTCCCACTCGCCGACTATCGCTATCATTATGGCCCGTTGGTCCTTCGGCGCTATTGAGATGAGCTTGCTGATCTCCTTTCCGAGGTTCTTGCTCAGGGCAAAGTCCACAAGCGTTCCCATCGCCTTCACCCCTCCGAACCTCTCCACGTCCGACTTGTACTCGGTCTGCAGCAGCATCGCGGCTATGCTTCCGGGATCCTTTGCAGCGAGCATGCGTTCAAGCGTCTCCCTGCTCACGAGCTTAGACTCCATCGCCTTGACCCTCGTATTCGAGTATGCGTACTTCATCGCGTCCTTGAGTCCTGGCATGCCTATCTTCCCCGCTTCCTCCCTGTGCGCCTGACCGCAGGAACGTGTGCCTTGAAGGCCTCTTCCAGGAGCATCGTCTCTATCTCCTGCCTGTTCTCCTCGAACAGCCCGTCTATAGTTGCGCTTATCCTTATGCTTCCGCTTCTGTTGCTGAGCTCCACTCCGTTGCCCGCGTTCCCATACTTAATCCTGCCGCCGAAATCCCTGACCTGCTTTGCCTCCTTCCTTCCGATCATCAGGGTGAGTTCGCCTTCAGGTGCTATGGACCTGGCTTCGTGCACCGCATTCTCGATGAGCCTGGAGTAGCCCGCCTTCTTCACCCTCTTTATCACCAGCGCCTTGAGCTTCACCATCGCATGCCGCATCGCCTTGTTCCTTGCCTCGAGGAGCGCGCTCCTCTCCTGCAGCTCTATGCTCTCGTTCTGCTCGGCATCCATCTTGCTTATCTCGGCGTTCGTGGATATCTCTGCAGCCTCGCGTATGTTCTTTGCCTTGGACCTGGCATCGTCGAGCGTCTTCGCAGCCGCTTCCCTGCCCTTGCCCTCGATCTCGCTGGCTCTGCTCTCCGCGTCCTCGAGTATGTGCTTCTCCAACCTGTCCAGGGGCATCGCACACCTAGATTAGGCCGGCAGCCAGCATTATCAGTATAGCTACCACGAAGCCGAATATGAGCAGCGTCTCCGGCAGCACGAGGAACAGCAACGCCATTCCAAGCTGATCAGGCTTCTCCGCTATCAATCCGAGTCCCGCAGCTCCTATCGCTGACTGTGCAACTCCTGTTCCTACCGCGCCTCCGAGTATTGCGACTCCGGCGCCCACGGCCGCTATCGCGGCCTCGATTCCTATTGTCATGATTGGACCTCTTTAGTATAACGCCTTCTGTAAAAGAAGGGCTTGAACTTCACACCCCCGCCAGTATAGAACTTGGAGAAGAACTCAACGAAGTTGAGCCTCGCCCCCTGTACCAATCCTTCGAAGATTCCGAGGATCATGTTAACGAAATGCAGCAATATAAAGATTGCTGAGGTGAGAAGGAACGGGAGTATGCCGGCGGCCAGCGACGGGGTGAACGTCTTGTCTATCAGCAGCGCGAGTATCACGCTTGCAAGCCCGAAACCCATTATCCTCGCGTAGCTGAGGGGGTGCGAGATGAGGCTCACCACCTCCGTAGCCTCGACTCCGCTGAGCGCGATTGTGGCTACCAGCGCGACAATGCCAACTCCGGTCGCAATCGCGGTCACGGTTCCGTTGAACATGCCAAGGAGGCCTCCGCTCACCGCTACGGTGCCAGCCACTATGGCGACCACCGAGGTGAGCTTCGCAATCGCCAGCTTCTTGTGTCCGTGTTCCCTGCTGTTCACGAATCCGAAGAGCAGGCCCACTATCACCTGCGCGAGCCCGAAGAGCACGGTTACCCCCAGCACGAGCGGCGTATCCTTCAGCCAATCGAAGCCGTAGAAGCCTGGCAGCAGGTATTGGTTCAGCCCGAACCCGAAGTACTGGTTTGATAGGAAACCGAAGAAGATGATCGCTGCGGCGCATATCTCCCATACCTTGGCAACGCTGTTCATGAGAGTGTCTGGCTCTGTCCGCTTGTCTATGAACCATGCGAAGAGCAGCGACACTATTCCATATCCGACATCGGATACCATCAGTCCATAGAATATAGGAAACGAGATTATGAAGATCCACGTGGGGTCGAGCTCGTCGCTGCGTGGCAGGGAGAAGAACTCCATCAGGTTGTCGAACGGCTTCAGGAACGCGGGCCTGGAGACCAGCGTGGGCGCCAACTCATCCGAGTCCATGGCCTCCATGGCGAACGCGCCGCGTGCCGTCCTCTCCATCTCTGCCTCTATCTCCACGTATCTCCTCTTCTCTATCCATCCCTCTACCACGAACGCCGACTCGGTGCGCTTGAAGTTTATTCCGGCGCCCGCCCTCTCCGCCTCTACTGTAAGCATCTCCAGCGTGCTCTCAATGCGGTGGCGGTCTTCGCGCGCGCGTGTCTCGAGTTTGGCGACAGCCTTGCGCCTCTCTTGCTCCCGCCCTGTTCTTGTGCGCACAAGGCGCTCGACAACCTTCTCCGGAGTGGAGTTGAAGTCTGCGCCGTATATCTCTATCTTCCTGACGCCAGGCACATGCTCCAGTCCGTCAAGCGCCTTGGCATCATTCTTTTCGTAAGCAATCAGCACCGCCCTGCCGCTCTTGCTTTCGTTCTCTATCACCTCATACCTCTCCCGCAGCTCCCTTAGCGGCGCAGCAGCCTTCCTGAGCGCCTTCTTTCCGATCACAAACGCCTCATATGCCAGCGTCTCCCCTCCGAGCTTTGAGAAGTCTATCCCTGAGCCGAAGAAGAGCGATGCTGTTTTTATCTCTGACTCGAGCTTCGCGGAGTCGTCGTCTATGACCTTTATTTCCTCGTCCAGTGCCAGCGTGTCATCTACAGCCTTGAATCCGCTGGCCTGGGCCAGCAGCGCGTGCAGCTTCGGCTGCGTACTTATCTCACGAGCCCGCTTCTCCACGGCCTTCTTCGCATATCCCTGCAGGATTGTCATGGCGGAACTGTAGCGCACTATCTGTTCCGATATCTCTGGAAGGGACTCCTCGGGCACGTCGTCCGCAATCTCGAGCTTGCTCTTCCTTATGTCTATTACGCCCAGGTGGTGCAGCTTTCTGACGATCTCCTGCCTGCGGCTGCGCAATCCAACGAGCCTTATCTTCTGCATCTTCGCTGTGCGGAACACTCTAGGCACCGAGTATCAGTTCTGCGGCCTTCTTCGCCACTGCTTCAAGGACGCGTGCGCTTATCTTGGTCTTCTCCACCTTCCTTGCCTCTTTTTCTATCTCCTGCATCCTCTTCTGCATGGTCCTCTTCCTTTTCTCCGCAGCGTCTTCGAGCATCGTGCGTCTCTTCTCTTCCGCAGTTATCTCAGCCTCATCCAGGGTCTCCCTCGCCTTCTCCACGGCGTCGTCAGCGTGCTTCCTTGACCTGCTCTCAGCGCTTGCGATTATATCCTTGGATCTTGACTCCGCTTCCTGAATCCTGGTTATGGCCTCCATTCCTGACTTCACGCACTTCCCCCGACAAATAAGCAGAATTATTTCGAACCTAGCTCTTATTAGGCTTTACGTAGCTACTTGGGCAGATGTCCTTCAACACGCAACGACCGCACTCCCTGTTCCTGGCCTTGCAGGTATCCCTGCCGAGCTCTATCAGCGTGTTCGATATCCTTCCCCAGTCTCTCTTCGGGTATGTGCGCAGCAGCGCCATCTCTGTTTTGTACGGATCCCTGCTTCGAGAGAAGCCTAGTCGCCTGGCGACCCTGCCCGCGTGCGTGTCCACCGCGATGCCCTCATTTATTCCATATCCCTCGTTCAGCACCACGTTCGCCACCTTCCTGCCAACGCCTGGCAGTTCCATCATCTCGTCCAGCGTTTTTGGAACCCTGCCGTGGAACCTCTCCACTATCATCCTGGCAGACTTCCTCAGGTGCCTGGCCTTTGTCTTGTAGTAGTTCATGCCTCTCAGGTACCGCCTGAGAGTTGCAGGATCGGCGTGCGCGTAGTCTTTGAAGGTATGGAACCGCCTGAACAGCATCTGAGTCGTCTTGTTGGTCTGCACGTCGGTAGATTGCGGCGATAGGAGCACCGCGACAAACAGGTGCGTCATGTTCCTGTGCCTGAGCTGCGTGTGAATGCCATATCCGTATCTTTTCGAGAGGCGTCGGAGCACAAGCCTCGCGTACTCTGCACCGGGCATAAGGTCATAAAGCACAGGTTTCCAAATAATAAAAGGGTTTCCTTGACAAGAAAACCGGCCGTCGCTGGCACGTTCTACCCTGCGGACCCTGGAGAGCTAGAGGCCCTGATATCGAAGCAGATGCTCAAGACCGATACTACAGCACTCTCAGAAAGCAAGGCGTTCGTGGCTCCGCACGCAGGCTACCAGTTCTCAGGCCAGGTGGCCGCGCATACATACGCCGCACTGCAGCAGGCGCATGCGAAGAAGAGGTTCGACACTCTTGTCATAATAGGTCCGAACCACACAGGCTACGGCAGGCCGATAGCGGTGTCGCTCGAGGATTGGCAGACTCCGCTTGGCGTCGTCAAGAACGACAGGGAACTTTCGGAGACGATAGCCAACCTACCTGACATGTACGCAGACGAGATAGCGCACGCTTTCGAGCACTCGGTGGAGGTGCAGCTTCCGTTCATACAGAAGACAATAGGGGAGATGAAGTGCGTGTTTGTCTGCATGGGCGATCAGTCGTATGAGTCGTGCATAGCACTGACAAACGCGATAGTCTCCGCGGCGAAGAGCAGGAAGAGGAACATAACGATAATCGCAAGCTCGGACTTCAACCACTATGAGCCAGCGACCGTCGCCAAGAAGAAGGACGCTCCGGCGATCGACGCCGCGCTGAAGCTCGATCCCGAGGGTTTCCACGAGCTCATTCACAAGAACAACGACAGCGCATGCGGCTTCGGCCCAGTGACCGTGGCTGCTATGTTTGCCAGGAGGAGCGGGGCGAGGTCAGGCATGCTGCTCAAGTATGCAACATCAGGCGACACTACAAACGACTACAGCTCAGTGGTCGCATACGCAAGCATAGTCTTCGGCTAGGGTGGCTGAGTTCTCCACCTTCTCTCTCCTCCTTTCGTCTATCCTAGCAGCTTCTCGTAAACTCTCAGCGTCTCCCTGACCGTGCGTTCCCAGGTGAAGCTTCGTGCGTAGCTAATCGCGCGCGGAGGAGCGGGCGTCGGATCCTTTGCAAGCTCGAGCGCCTTCTTCACCACCTCAGCTTCTGTGCCCGCGAACGTATACTTCTTCACCTCATCCGGTATGCTGCTGCCCTTCAGCGTGAGCACGTTCGTTCCAGAAGCCAGCGCCTCCAGTATCGGTATCCCGAAGCCCTCGTGCTTCGTGAGCTGCAGATAGCCGGCCATCTGCGGCAGGTATCCTGATATCTCGGTGGTAGTGGACATGCGGTGAAGCACCACGTTCCTTGACGAGAGCCTTCTGAAGTACCTGATCGCTATCCCTAGCTGCTCCGCCGCGCCCTGGCTGGGCGTGAAGATGTGTAGCTTCGAGTCGCTGCTCTCTGCTATCCTGTTGAAGACCTCGAGCAGCCCCGTGAGGTTCTTGTGCTTGAGGTGTATCGAGCCGACGTACGCGAAGTCCTTCCTGTCTCCGTTCCACACCCTGTTCCTTAGGAACTCCGGGTTCACGCCAAGCGGCGTGACCGCGTAGCGTTTGCCGCGTTTGTACGCCTTCTCGCTCCTCATGTGTGCCTTCAGCTCGGCAAGCGTCTGCGTGGAGTTGCAGAGATTGGCGTCGCTGCTGGAGTAATTGGACAGCGCCCATCTCCTTATCATGGAACTGGCCACGTTGAAACGTTCGGAGAGCTTAGGCTTTGATCTCGCCTGCCTCTCCTCATCGTACTTGGTGAAGAGGCGCATGTCGTGCCACATTATCGCCATCTTCGCCTTTCCCTTGTCAATGTTGGCCACATCGGGATACATCAGGTGAACAATGTCGGCGTCCCTGGCCTTTATGTTGAAGAACGCTCTCACGGGCCGCGGCGTCTTGCCCGTGGCTATCGTCCTGACATCAGCAAGCTTCCTCAGCCCATTGTAGAGCTCGTAGGAGTACCGGCTTATGCCGTCTCCTGCGCTGAAGTCGAAGTCATGGCCAACGAGGAGCACCTTCACGCTATCGGTAATAGTCGGCGACTAACCTTTTTATTCCGTGCGTTCCAACGGACCGCTCACAAAGCAGCACTTTGACGGTAACAGCTCCGCAACTTCGTCTTCTGTCGCACATCCTGCTGACGTATTTAAACTGGGCTTTTCAAGTATGCTGGATTGAAATGGTTGTAAAGGCAACAGACCATGCCCAGCCCATAGCCGACTATGAGGTGGGTGGAATTGGTCTGCTGAAACGCGGAAGGAAGTCTCTTCCCGAGATAAGCAAAAGGGTCACAGAGAAGACGGCGGACGACAGCTTTAACAGGCACCCGCTCTGGCCTGGCGTGAAGCGCAACATGTAGCGGCGGCCGGCACTTACCCAGAATGTGAGCTCAGCGCAAGCGCTTAAAAATACTTAAACCATAGCTATTAGCGTGCCCCAGTAGCTCAGTGGCAGAGCGCCAGTTTTGTAAACTGGAAGTCGAGGGTTCAATCCCCTCCTGGGGCTGGACTCATAAATCTTTATCTCTTTTAGGGAGAAACTTTTGAGTTCAACTCCCTTTCAGAGCCAAACAACGAGTGCTGGTCGGCGCGCGAGCGTTTCTTAAGCGGGGCGCTCACTCCCACTTCACCACCAGATAGTTTGTCTTTATGTCTAGATTCCTAAGCGGGAGCATGCCCTTCAACACCTTCACTATTCTGGCCTGTTTGATCGCGACCTTGTCTCTTTCGTATATCTTTTTGTGCTTGTTTACCGCGTTGCGCAACGCCTCGCTCTTGCCATTGAAAATCCCCATGATGAAGTTGCCGTAGCTGCCCGTAAGCGGAGCGGACAGCTGGAAGGTGTCAAGCAGCGGCATGTCCTTGTCGGCGTTAATAAGTACCGCCCTATCCTGCGCGGCTCGTTCCTCGTAGTTTGGGGTTATGTAGTTCCAGAACTCGAAAAAGATGAGTATATAGCTCTGCGGCGGTCTCTGAACCGCGATGGTGAACCTCTTTATTATGCCGGACTTTTTAAGCTTGAAAACCTTGTACCTGACAGTGTCCTCGTTCATGTTCAGCTGCCTTCCCAACTCGCTGTAGCTCATCCTGGAGTCCTTGTTGAGCAGGCGAAGGAGTTCGCGGTCACTACTGTCTATTTTCATTTCTTTCCTTATGTCATAGACGAAGCTGTCGTTCAAGGGAACATAGCCAAAATTGAGGAACGAGATGTCAGAAGGCTTCATGTTGGGCGTGTACGGAGAAAGCACCTCTGCCAAGTGCGTTTCCCAAACGATGTAGTCAATGGGATTGCTCGCCGTGGCTATCACGACAAGGTCGAAATCTCCTTCGGTTAGGTAGACGTCGTGCACGTACTTCTCCTCCTTGGCGAACAGATCCTCCAAGACCCCGAGCTTGGGCTTTTTCGGAAGCTTTATGGCGATGACATGCCTGTCCAGAGCGCCAAGCGTGTTGAGATCTACCTCCAAGGTGAACCTAATGTCCAGCTCCTTGCTCATCACGTCCACGAGCTTTCCTGCAGTGACCCTCGAGCACTTTGCGATCTTCGCAAGGCGCGTTACGGAAGCGCGCGAGTCGCTGCTCAGTTCTCTCAACATCAGCTTCTCACGCATGCCGAAGTTCATGCCTTACTATTGCGTGTCAAGGTATATATGCTTTACATTATACGAAAAATCTGCAAATAAATTTAGTTTATGGAAAGTATTAAATTCCTGAGAAAGACATCGGTTATTGGTGTGATGGACACAAAACGCAAGGGCTTCCTTGTGCTTGCCGTGCTGGTACTTGAAT
The DNA here is from genome assembly GCA_023476545.1 of Candidatus Martarchaeota archaeon. GTDB lineage: Archaea > Micrarchaeota > Micrarchaeia > Micrarchaeales > CABMGC01 > JAJYVH01. Next base: position 31,612 of record JAMCYP010000010.1, read on the forward strand.
CGGTATTCGTGCCGATAGCACTGGACGTCGGCGGCCTGCAGATAGGCGTTGCGCCTCTCCTGCTGTACTCGTTGCTCATAGCGAGCGGAATAGGAGCGCTCGCGTCCTACCTTGATGATCGAGGTAGGGGTTTTGTCGAACTCTTTTCCAGGAAGATGTTCCTGCCCATGCTTGCGGCTGGTTTGCTGGGGTACGCAGCGACAATGCTGCTGCAGGGTCTCGGCACAGTCGGCACCAACCCAAGCGTAAGCGCAGTGGTGTGGAGGAGCTGGGTGATAATGCTGGCGATCCTTACCCCGGTGATGCTGAGGCAGAAGGTCACGAGGAAAGAGTACTTGGGAATAGGCTTGGGAATGCTCAGCGTATACATTGTGATGACGGGTGGCACCCTTGTCGGCATAAATGCGCAGGAGGCGCCCTTCATTGCTATGCTTCTCTTGTCAGGCTTCGCGATGACCGTCTCGACGCTCCTTATGAAGAGATACAGCGCGAGCACCACCGGATTCAACCTGCTCGCTGTGCTGGCGTCGCTGTTCTTCATGGCGTTCTTTGTCTTCGCTTATCATCTGAACATTTCGGTCAGCCTTTCTAACTCTACAATCCTGTCCATCCTGCTGCTTGGCGTTATGGAAACCGGGCTAGGCGCGATACTTTACTACGAGGCGTTCAAGCGCCTGAACAATGCGTTCGTGGGCGGCGCGATGCTCTCCGTTCCCCTGCTCACCGTCCTTTTCTCGGCTGTGATGGTAGGCACCCCTTTCGCGCCTTATTACATAGTCGCAGCCGCGCTGCTGGGCGCGGCAATGTTTGTGCTGAGAGATCAGCCATCGGAGGCTCCCCAGCACATAACGTCGTCTGATGTGCTGAAGGGTCTGTGGATGTTTGACATAACGAGCGCGTTCGTGGACAATAAATCCGAGGAGATAAACGGCTACATACGGGGTGACAACAGGGCGCTGGCAATCAAAATAAGAGACGGGACCGGCTCGAATGCGCACGACATGGAACCGCATGCGGACGAGAGCTGCTTCATTTTCACCGATAAGAAGCCTCATCCGAGGGTCAGCGAACAGGAAATCCTCTTCATAAAAGAGATGATGGGTGTTGAAAACGGCGAAACGGCGGTAATCGGCATAGGTGACACTTCGCAGATAGAATCGGCTTTTGCCGGGATTTACGAGGACAGCACGGGAGCTCATTTTACTAAAACCGAGAAATCTGATAATAAAATTTAGAATACGGAAATACTTATTAAGGAGGAGACACATATTAGATAACGGTTGGGGAAAAGGATGCGGGTCTCAAGGAGGGGAGAATGTTTTTCTAACAAGGCGGACCGCAAGCTTTCTCTGGCTATCCCATCACCCTGGGCGTGTCAAATTACGGCGCGCCCTTCTGTTTAAGCGGCGCCGAAATGAACTATAATAGGTACATCAAAGGCAGGATGCTGGACATAAGTTACACCAGAAGCAGGATTGGAAGGCTGTTCAGCGTGTTGAGCGACGGAGACTATGACAATCTCCAGAAGCTTCTGCAGGAAGCCGAGGGCGTGCTGAAAAAATACATTGTGGGAGGGGAATGACTTGGAGAAACGGGACTGGCTGCTGAAAAACAGCGAGGTGGGGAAAGAGGAACGCGCGCGGGAGTCTAGAAGGCCTGTGAAATGGATTCTGGAAAGGCCCAACGTCTGGCGCGTGGTTTACGCTGACTAGCCAAAGTTGGCCAGCAATTCGGCGACTTATGTTTGTCGCCCACCCTGCCCATCTGGCCGACGGCTAAATCAGAGCTGTCATGTTGAGGGTGCGCGGAGCGCTGGATGATGACGGAACTCCTCCGCTGACTGCGTTGCTGCCGCGCACCTTCATTCACGATTGAGGTGGCATGTAGAATGAAGGAAAAGACGGTCGAGAAAACTGAGAAAAGCGAACGAACGGCAAGTACCACACTCACTGAGGAGAAGACAAGGGCGCTTGAGGCAATCTCGGCCGATCTCAGGAGAGGGATCTATGAGACCGTAAAGACGGCGGGCAGCGGCCATCTTGGAGGCACGTCGTCCTCTGTGGAGCTCATGACGGTCCTGTATTTCGGAGACATACTGAAATACGACATCGCGAATCCCGGGCATCCAGACAGGGACAGAGTACTCGTGAGAGGGCACCTGGGCCCCCTCAGGTATAACCTGTTCGCACTACTCGGGTGGGTCAGGGAGGAGGAACTCAGGACGTACAGGCAGCTAGGTTCCAGACTCCAGGGCCACGAATCTATGGAGCTTGTGCCGGGCGTTGACATCACGCCCAGCGGCTCTCTGGGAATGGTGCTTTCGTACGGCGTGGGCAGTGCGTACGCCGCGAAAAACATGGGCAAATCGTTCAAGACCTATATTTTCCTCGGAGACGGGGAGGAGGAGGAAGGAAACGTCAGCGAGGCGGCGAGGCACGCTGGCAGGCTTGACCTTGACAACATAGTCTGCATAATAGACAAGAATGAAAAGCAGCTTTCAAGACCCACCAGGGATGTCGATGGCTCAAACACAAGGAAGATGTGGGAAGCATATGGCTGGGAAGTTAGGGAGATCAAGGATGGCAATTCCGTGAGGGATGTCCACGAGGTTCTCAGCGGGCTGGATAACATAAACAGGCCCACCCTGGTCATAGCCCACACGATAAAGGGCAAGGGGCTCGGAGGAGCGGAAGGCAACTGCTGCGGCTACCACACGATAAGCAGCTGCCCGCCAGATGCGCTGGCCAAGGCGATAGAAGAGCAGGGCGGGCTTGTGCTGGGCATGAACGTGGACGTGAAGTCCGCTGCCAAGGGCCTTGCGCGGAAGCTTGAGGCACCAGAACTTAAAGTCGAGAAAACAGATGCAGGTGACTTCAGCCTGCGCATAGGAGAAAAGAAAGGGGACATCCCTTCCGCGCTTAAGGACTGTACGAGGCTGCTCGCCGAGGAGGCGTCGAGGCAAGGGATACGGCTCTATGTGATGACTGCGGACATGCTCCGGGCAGACACGATTCCGACCTACGGATTTGGCGAAAAAGCGAAGTACATCGATGTGGGGCTGCGGGAGCAGCATCTGTTTGCAATGGCGCATGGGATTTCGCAAACTGACTCAGACTCGCGCATCGTGATATTTCCGGGAGAGCAGTTCATGTACCGCGCCGCCGACCAGCTCAACGCTATGGCTCAGGCTAGGACGAAGGCGGTAATCATAGTAACCAAGTGCGGACTCTCCGACAACCACAACGGTTCGACGCACCAGTCTGTCGGCCAGCCGGGCATGTTCCTGACGATGCCGGGGCTTAACTTCTTCGAGCCAGCGGACGCTACAGACCTGTACGGCTGCATGGACTATGCGTTCTCCAAGTATCCCGGACTAACTTACATCAGGCTCAACGATGTTCCGATAAAGCCGCTGAACGCCGAGAAGAGGAGCCTGAGTTGGTATGTGGCCGACAAACCGCAGGCTAGGCCCGACATAGTTTTCGTGGCAAGCGGTTTCCCTGTTTCCAAAGCGGTTGAAGCGAGCGCGAAGCTTAACGAGAAAGGAATAACCGCAAAGACCATCAACGTAGTAAATCCGATGGCGCTGGACGAGGCGTTTGTCAGCGAGCTCGAGCCCGGAAAGCCGGTCCTTACGCTGTACAACGGACATCCGGACGTTCTGAAGCAGAAGGTGGCTGCGAAAGTGATGGAATACGATTCCAATAGGCCCTCGGCGATAGTGGGTCATGGGTTCGAGCTCGGCACTTCGGGCAAGCTCAACGATCTTCTGCGCCACTTCAAGCTCGATGCCGACGGGATAGCGGGGCTTGCGGAAAGCATCGTTTCCGCGAAGAGATGATGGACTTGGCCGGAGAGAAAGACGCGAATGGGAGAAGGGAGGAAAGATACATAATCGACAGTTCCCGCGCAGGGGAGTTCACCGGCCTGATCAGGCCATTCTCGGAGCCGCAGACATTCGTGGACAGGTACGCCCACACAATTTATTTCAACAACCAGGAACACGAGCTGCCGTTCGAGGTTCTGATAAGGGCGAGAAGGTACGCGGACGGACACCTCGACGGCCATATAGACATGGAGACCGCCTTCACTAGAGAAGTGAAGGTGGAGATTGAGCCAGGCAACACTGAGAAGGAGAGAGAGGCGGGCACATTTGGAAGCATCATGGCTGAAAATGCCAAGATCACAAAAGTTCTCTCAAATCCGATAACCTCGCCTTTAGTGCCGTATGTCGCGACGAGCTATGAAAGAACCCATTATGGAGTCGGGGATGGCTGCAGGGTCACGGTTGACAACGATGTGAGGTATTACGTAATGGAAGGGCTTACAGCCATTCCGATGGCGACGGAAGACGGGACAAGAGTAGAGGTCAAGACGCAGAACGGATACGGCAACGCGGCAGCCACGAAGATCAAGGAAGCCCTGGCTGCCGTGAACGCCGAGCCCATAATCCAGAAGAAGGTGGCTGCGTACAACCTGCTTTGCGAGCACCTGAGGAGCAGATCAGGCGCAAGACCCCCGGCATACGAAATCGAGATAGAGTCGAAGCTCTTGCTAAGCGGAGAGCACCAGTATGTGATACACAGCCTGAAGGGGGATTTCCTCAGCGGCGCGGTGAACGATTTCGAGATATTCCCGGAGATGCCGCACACGCTCGAACGGGGCAAGATCTACAGATACCTCTTTGCGGACGATGGAGTGATAAGGAGGATAAACAAAGGAGAAGGCCTGGATATGACGTACACAACGAAAGGCGGACGCGAAATCGTCGATGATGCCTTCGGGCTCGGATGCATTGTAAAGAGGAGGGAAACGGAGCGGGCCGTACCCGCAAGCTTGGAAAGAACAGTCGGCAGATCGCTCGAAAGGAGGAGGAAATACATAGTGGTGAGAAAGAAGTCAACAGGCGACACCTATTCCGTACAAGTGGACGTGTCGGCCTATGAACGCGAACGCATGTTTCAGGTGGAGATAGAGGGGTTGGCTCCCGATTCGCCGGGCGCGGCGAGCAGGACCGCGGAAGACGTGGCATTGCTTACCAGATTCGCGGTACGGAAGTATCCGTTCCTCAGCCCAACGAAATTGACAAAGGAGGAGTGGCTGCGCAGCATTTCTTAATATAAGGTTCGATATATGATGACTGGTGAGCGAATTGGCTGAAAATGGTCATGAAACTATTGAAGTGGGCGGTCGCAAAGTGGAGGTGGAATACTCCAGAAGAGGACACGGACTTGGGGTAGTTCTTTCCCACGGCATGTACAACGATATGCACACGAGCATAGTGGAGAAACTCTTCGCCAAGCTTAGCAATGATTACGATGTCCTGAGGTTCAACTTTTCTTTTGCCGGTAAACCAGAAGACATGGATGCCGAGCGAAGCGTGGGGGAGATGGAGGCCGCCATCGGCTTCCTCGGAAGCAAGAAGACGGCTCTGGTAGGCAAGTCCTTCGGGGGCTACATATCCTCCCTAGAGGCAGCCAGAGGCAGATACAGCGTACCAAAAGTTGTAGCGCTTGGCTATTCGCTGCACGAGGAAGGAAAGCCTTCGAGCGTCTTCGACCTGAACGGCGTCAAAGATATGAAGCCCTCGTTTGTGATAATAAAGGGCAGCGAGGATCCTTACTGCGACGTAAGCATTCTGAAGGAGCGTCTGCCGAAATGCAAGCTATACACAATAGATAATGCGGACCACTCTTTCAAGCCGGTTTCCGGCATAGGCGATAGAGATGCAAACGAGGAGAAGGTCATTTCAATTGTTTTAAAGGAACTGGAAGGCGCGGCTTAAATTTCAAAAGGAGGCGTCGCTTCCGATGAGCGCCTCCTTTTTCTTCCCACTCTACATCAATCATAACTAGTATTAGATAAAACAAAACAATTCAGGGGCTATCTTAAATTGAAGAAAAGTAAGTGCAACAAATACTAGTACAAAAAGAATTTTCTCAAATATTCTCATTACTTGAGATAGTTTACTTCGTTGTTTAACAGAATTAGTCAGAGGTACGTTGAGTCTCACGATATTCCTTCAAGCATAATGAGGCATTCAAAAGTAAGGATTTTAAGCTTCACTTTTACAATATTGTTGGAGGAGAAGTTGTTCCTATCTAAAAAGTTATCAATAGCAGGGATCATTTCTCTAATTCTAATGTTTGTGTTTATATTTGCTCACAATACTCTGTTAGTAGGGATTTTTGGATTTTTCTTCTTCGTTTTCTTAATAGCGGCGTGGGTTGCTACTGTTCCTGAACGAGGAGGTGTTATGGCATGGCTTCATAGACGTAAAGAAGAGCAAGCGGATTATGATGAACGTGTAAGAAAGAAAAGAGAAATGGAATCGGATGCTTATCATAAAAGAAAAGGCGAGATTGAGGCTGAAAAAAGGTTCGGGCGAAGTGATTGGTAGACACATCCAGTTTCATATTACCATTCTTTGATGCGGATACAGTATTCTTTATACTCTTATTTGGGTTTCTCTTCTTTCAACTTGCTTATAGATTATCAAAAAAAGATAGAGAAGGAAAAATTTCAGACATAGAAAAGTTATTTTGGTTTGCCATCTTTGGTCTTCTCTTATATGGTACTCTTGCATTCGGAACGACGACTTCTGTTTATAATGTGATAAACTCTAATCCAAAAGGAGCAATTATCCTCTCATTCATACATGCCCCATTTTATAGCGAGTTCTTTAACTTAGGCGGAATAGTAAACTTGCTTGGAACTTCGCAAAACATTCTTGGATATGACCTAATTAATAACATCATAGAAATGCTTATCGTCACGTTTGTCTTATTTTTAGGGTTTATTTACCTACTGAAGGAACACATTCTCAAAGAAGAAAAAGGCAGCGATAAAATCAGACTTCGTCGTACAACATAGTTTTCATTTTAGCCACTCATCAAACCATGCTATCATTAGTGTCGTAGCTGTTTGTAATGCGCCTTTATCAGAATACACGTGGCCGGTGCCTTCGATAATTTCTAGTTTCTTACGCTCAGACTTAATGTGCTCAATCAACTCTTCACTCTGCCTGAAATCTACCGTTTTATCCTTATTTCCATGGAATACCAGTGTCGGGCAAGTTATTTTTTCTGCTTCTTTGTAGACATCATACTTCTTAGCGTCTTCTAGAGCTGACTGATTAATACCTGCTTTTTCTAGGTTCTTGAGTTGTGAAACTGCCGATTGAATTACAAGCGCTTTTATTCTAGGATCTTTTGAGGCTGCATAAAGGATAGCTGTTGTGCCACCAAGAGAGTGCCCGGTTAAACCAATCTTGTTTTTGTTAACGTAGGGCAGAGAAGCAATGAAATCTATTGCAAACCTAGTGGTTTCTATCTGCTGAGTCATAGTCATATTTTCGATTTTGGGCTCGCTCAGGTTGTTTGGCCTATTGTAAAAATCAAATTGCAGTGCGACAAACCCACTCTTCATAAGCGCGTTACACATATATTGATTTTTAGTTTCGTGTATACCGCCAGACATGCCATGAAGCAATGCAACCGCAGGGAATGCGCCTTTGCCATCAGGCACATAAACAAGTCCGCTTAATTTTTCACCTTTACTGTTTTTGAAATATACTTTTTCAATTTTCATTCTTAATCATCATTTGCAAGCCTGCCTTTCACATCAAATTAATCTCACCAAAAGGATAAATTCCTTTACTTTCTATCTGTCGTCGGCGCCAATATGGCAAATCGAATAAGCCCCACACAAAATCAGGCACTCCCTCCTGGGGCTGGGAGAAAAACGAGTGGGGAGTTCCAACGTGGTTTGGGGAAGGTTTTTATATCAGTAAGACTATCTTACTATTATGGAAACCGAAACTATCCAGTTGACTAGAGCCAGTTCAAAGGGGCAAATAGTAATACCAACGAAAATGAGAAAACGCCTTAACATAAGGGAAGGCAGCCTCTTCTTGATTTCCTCCGAGAAGGGAGTAATTGTCATGAAAAAGATAAGCACGAAAATAAACCCTGAAGATTTGAAGACAATCAGACTGGTGGAGGAAGCCTGGAAAGATATAGAGGAAGGAAGATACAAAGTCTTCTCTGCCGCCGCTTTTTCTAAAGAGCTGGCTAAATGGTAGGCATAACTAAGATAGTGCCTGCCGAGAAATTTGAGAAAGACGTGAGGAAGATCAGAGATAATAGCGTAAAAGCCAGAATATACACCGAGGTGGAGAAGATACGAGAAAATCCTGAGGTCGGTAAACCACTGAAATACGGATTGAAAGGCGAGAGAACCGTCCGAATACACCCGTACAGACTCATTTATTCGGTAGTGGGGGATAAACTGATACTGCTAAGATTTGAACATAGAGGAAAAGCATACGACTAATGCCTTTGTTATCAAACGCTATCGTTTGCTAGCGAAATGGATGCTCACTCAAAGCGCGCAGGACTCCTGGGGCTGGATATTCAGAGGTACGAAGCACTTCCCCCACAAGGGGCATAAGGCAGAAGATGGAAAGATGGTACTGATGCGGGACTATATGAGGAACGGAGAATACAGGCTTTCTAGGGTGCTGGCTTACACAGGGAGAGAGAGCGAAGAACAACGGTCTTGGCTGCTCAGAGTTTCATTCTTTTTCTGTTCATTGTGCTTTTGTTGCAGGCGCTGGCCAGGCGCGCGCGTCTCCAAGGGAACCCTTGTGTTTGAGATGCAGCAAACAGTGATCAATTCCACAACACACGATGCCTGGCATTTCACCAACGAGACATGGCGTATGCAGGCAACGTGTCAGCGATGTCTGGAAAGGGGTGAAGACCTGAACTTCACAGGAGTGAACTTCTTTTTTCAGAATGGCACCGCAATACAGGGATGTCCTGCGGCCTATAGCTTCTTGCTTGTGGCAGGCGCCAAACCTCTGTCTTCATGCATCAGCGCAAGCGGAAACTACACAGTTTTCGGCTACGCCCCTGGGTGAACCGAAGAGCCGTATTTTTAAATCCGTAATGTAGAAGGTTGATGAAGGATGCAATGCGTTTGAAAGAACGGTTAATCTTGCTGGGCGTATTGGCGCTGGCCATGGCTATCCTGGTTGCCATTAACGCATCAGGCATAGCTCTGATTCTTTTGATCGTATTTCTGGCGGTCTCTGGAATATATGCAGCGTGGGTGCTCTTCCTGATACTGTGCGTCATAATAGGAATAGCGTTCCTGATCGTGGCTTCGGCGTTCCCTGAAGTAACCGCGCTTTGGCCTATAGTGCCAATCGCAGCCGTGGGTCTGACGCTCTATAGGATGTACCAGCTCGGCGAGGAACCCACAGGAGTCTCGCTCACTGGAAAGGAGAGTGAAAAGCAGAAACGCGCGCGTGCGTATGCGGACAACGTGCTCAAAGAAGCGAAGGAAAAGAAGGGGAAGGGCTAACAAGTCACTTTGAGAAAAATGCGACTCAGCCGTACATCTTCTTCTTCAGCCAGTACCCATATACGATGTAGCCCGCAATGAAGAAGATGAATATTAACCCAAAGAGTTCGCCGCTGAAGACTTTGGATGAAAAGCCCCAAAGATCAAATACTAGAACAAGTAGCCAGATGAAGTAAAAATACCTTGTGACTATTCTCTTTATGTCAGCCATTACGACACTTCCATCAGAATGATGATGAGTCGAACGCCACATTATTTAAAGCTTATTACTAAGTGAACATGAAGCGAATCCATGGCGGGCACTATCACAGAAGAACAAGCAAAACAAGTGGCTTTAGAATGGGCATCTGCCGCTATCGAGAAGCTTAATGCAGAAACCCATTCCAACTGCAAGGATGCGAAGATTGTATCGAGGGCAGCTTACGACGAGGACCTGCGCATCTACGATGTGGTGGTGGAATTTTGGTGCCGGTCCATAGTCTTCGGCAAGAGATACGTATATAGACTGAGCATAGGCGCAAACGGAAAGGTCCGGGATGCAAAGTACATAGATGAGGGAGTGGACATCCCATCCCAATAGCAGGTTCAGGTTCGCTAAGGAAGCTTTTTAAATCTTGTTTGGGAAAGCTATTTTGGATTATTATGGGTGGCATGGACGAGATTAAAAAGTGGCTTGAGCCGAAAGAAAGTCTGCTTTTCTATTGCGACGGTGCGGTCGAAGGTCATGTGAATAAATTTGGTCAGAATCCTTTTCCGAATCCCAACGTGCAAGGCGGAATGATCCCTGGAAAGACCGCAATAACCGACCTGCGTGTTTTTGGAGTATCTGGAGGAGTGCTCGGGGGAGGAAGGATGATGTTTGAATGGATAACAGACTATACTTATGCGACAGCCAGGGTGAAGGGCAACCTGCAGTACGAAGGAAGAGCAATTCCGAAGGGCAAGTCGCCGAAAGATCTCGGCTCTATGAAGAACCCATTCGGAGGCGGGAGCTTGCAAGCCATAATCCATGTCGCCTCAGATGCTGAGCTCGTGACAAGGAAATCCCTAATCTCCACGGATCATACGATTGGCGTCAACGTGGCGATGCTACGAACGGGGGTGGCTAAGATGAAAGCTGATCATCCGTTGCTGTCAAAGGTGGGGATGATGGGCACACACTTCTATGAACTGCACGAACTGAAATTCAACAAGCCGGTGGTAAAGGAAACCGGATCAAGCGAGGAGAATGTGAGCAACGCGTACGATGTGGTGCTTGCGGTTGTACAGAAGCAGTTGAGATCAATGAGCACTGACAAGATAGACAAGCTCTACTCGCTCGCAGAAAACACATCAGCGTAGATTCGCGCAACGGCTTCCCGAATACTTGATATCAAGGATTCCGATGCCCTATCACTGGTAACCTCCTGGGCTTATGTTTTCTGGCCAACACCAAGTGTTATATACAAAGACGTCAAAGGGAATATGTAAAATAATTGAGAAAAATACCTTTTTCCTTATTTTTCGGTGTAAGATTGACAGAGTTTAGAGAGATGAATTTGAAGCCCGAGCTGACTGAGTCCCTGAAAAGAATCGGGTTCGTCACTGCCACGGAGGTGCAGGAGAAGGCGATACCGGAATTGGTGAAGGGCAGGAACCTTGTTGTTAGGGCCAAGACAGGAACTGGGAAGACGGCGGCGTTCCTTGTCACGAGCTCAGCATC
>JAMCYP010000003.1 GCA_023476545.1 Candidatus Martarchaeota archaeon
AGCGGTACTGGGCTTCGTGCTCAGCTTCCTCGGCTCCGCTCTGAGCGGCAAGAAGATGTAAGTAAGGGAAGAGTTCCTTTTGTTTTTGCTTCCCTTTTTCTTTTTTTCTTTTTCCAGCAATGAGCGGCAGCGCGAGTCTTAGGTACGAGGATAAGCGGCTACCGCTGCAGCAACGCTGGAGTTGGTGGCGTTGTACGCTATGCGGAAGATCTTGGTGTCCTGGTTGATGTAGACCAGCTTCAGGCTTGCCGCGTTGTTGTCCCAGGCGCAGCCGATCGAGTTGCACTGGAACAGGAACTTGACCATGTTGCTGCTCGCAAGCGACGGGCCCAGCATGTAGGCGCCAGTTACATTCACATATTTGCCGGGCGACGCAAGCGGTGAGTATGTGATAAGGAATGTCTCGTTGTTGGTGACGTTGAACGCGGTCTGCTTTATCATTGACCAGTTGCCGGTCAGCACGTTGTAGAAACCAACGTACTCGAACGGCTGTATGCCGTTGTTGAACCTGAGGTAGCTGGCGATCGTCCTGCCGGTGGTGTTGCTGTTGGTTATGACAGTGTCCTCTTCAAGTCCTCCGCTTCCGAAGAACTGCAGCACCTGCGAGGTAGCGTTTGCGTGTTCGCTCACGCTGGTGAACGGGTTGTATCCGTAGCCCTGCGAACTGCCGTTTATGCCCGCTTCAGTGAAGATGCCTCCTGTCTCAACCATCCATGCCTGCCTCACTAGCAGGTAGTTCGGCGCGCCGGTGTAGTTCGCCAGCAGGAAGCCTGGATTGGTGCTTGAGTTGTAGAGCCAAGCGGCGAAGAGGTCTCCCTTGGCCGCGTTCTGCGACTCGACACTGTCTGTCACCGTTGTCCTATTGGCCACGCCCTCCACCACCGATCCGTCTGGCCACAGAGTGAGCACGACGCTGTTCGAAGGCGTGTTGTTGTGCATCCAGGAAAGCGCCTGCAGGAACTGCGGATTCACCTGGTCTGCCGGCGATAGGTTGCTTATGTATCCCATGTCTGTCTGCACCATGAAGACTATCAGGAGGACGACGAGAACGAATGAGGTATAGTATGCAATCCTGTACCTCTTCAGGTACATGACAAGCCAGTAGACTGTGTAGGCGCTGAAGATCGATATGGGCACTGAAACGAGCGAGTTGAAGCGTATGGCGTTCATCTGCAGGTATGCTGTGAGCGCGAAGTATGACACAAGTATTAGTGTGGTCTCGTTGAACTCGAAGCGCCACACCGCCTTGCCACCGAGCCAGCCATCGCCATCCTCATGCTCGATGTGCATGAAGAAGTAGGGGATGAAGAGCGCAAGCAGGATGAGCCAGAACAAGATAACTAGGGAGGGCGGGAAGTAGGTGGCTATGATCATGAGTATGCTCATCGGATTGGTGAAGTTCTGGAAGTTGAAGCTGGCGAAGAGGAATGTGTAGTTGGGCGGCTGCAGCTCCTGTATTGTGGATGCGAAGGCTGAGTTTATGTAGAAGCCGTTGGTGACAAAGATCTGCTCCACGAATCCAGGGATTACAGCATAGATTACGGCGAACGCAACGAATATTGCGATGATGGAAAGCGCAAACCTGCCCGTTGCCGTGCCTGGCATCCTGAGTGCGCTCACATGACCTGATTTCATCATGCGGTGGGCGAGGTACCATCCGATTGCCAAGAAGGCGAGCAGCATCGGGAAGTACACACCTGTGAAGGTCTGGGCCACTATCCACCCGAGTTGGCGGAACAGCCCGACCAGCAGGTACCAGACAGCCAGCACAATTAGCATGTATGCGCTGCCGGCTAACAGATCTTCCCTCTTGTAAGTGAAGCCAAAGACGAGGGCGAGGACGAAGGCGAATACGTAGACCGCGACCGCGAACGGACCGCCGTTCCAGACGAGGTTGCACAGAGCGAGGAGCACGGCAGCAAGCGCCGCGTACTCGTACCTCTTCCTTCTATCGGTAGTTCGGAATAGAGCTATGGTGACGATGAGCACCCCTAGCAGAAAAGGCGTTACGAAGCCGTCGCCGCGGTAGATGAGCGCGCTTGTGCGTGCAGCGTTGCCCATGTTCAACGCAACGAGGAGCATCGCAAGCAGCCCGAAGAACCTGTTCCTGCTCCAGTAGCGCGCCATGAAGTAGGTAAGAAGCACATCCAGTATCCCGAAGAAGACTGGAACCAACCGCATGATGTCATAGTAACTTACCCCGGCAAACTGCAGGAAGAAGTAAGGAATCAGCGTAACCCAGTAAAGGCCAAATGCTTCGTGGTCAGGAATTGCAGTATGGCATGGCGGATAGCTGACGCATGTGGGTGGCCAACCTGATGTAGGGAGCTGCTGAGCTATGGAAAACCCATTATCCACAGCAGCGCGGATTACAGAGTAGTGGAAGTATCCGTCAGGTTCGTAGAAACCGTAGAAGTGGAGCATGGGGATGCGGAAGTAAATCGTGAGTAGGATTATCACAGCCACAGCTAAGATAAACAGCAGATCTACTGCTTTCGTCCCCTTCTTTACTTTTTGGTTCACTGAGTTAGTTTGCGAACCAACCTTGTCATCCACAGTATCTCATTCTTTCCAATAGTGCACGCAGTAAGTTAGATAAGTTGGCAAGTTATATATTTATATGAGACGCGGCATAGGGCAGCATTTGGCTACGCTATGTTCGTGTGTCGGATGCCTATTAGTGCCTCAAAACTTTCAGGCAGGAAGGTCGGAACGTAGGAGGTGGTGAGCACGCTTGGCACACCCAGACTCGTCGATATAGAGTTAGGTGCAGAGAACCAATCACTGTAGCTCACATTTACAGAAGTTTTTGAGTCAGCAACAACTGTATAATAGTTGCATTCGTTGCCCAATGAGAGATTGACCGCAACATTTGTGCGGTTGAGCAGCTGCAATTTGCTGTATGCAGAGAACCTGTCGATGTAATACGGGTAGCTCACCAGCGATTTATCATAAATGACGGTTGAATTGACGAACTCTCCAGTCGTTTGCAAAAATATGCTGACGCTTCTGTTTGCTGTAACTGTCAGGCTCTCGTTGTTGCCTATACTGCTTTGTGGGCAGATTGTGCCTGATGTATAATACGGGAGGAATGACACAGAGCTGTTCTGTACATAATGGAGCAGTTTTGTTGTATATACAAAACGCGTTTCCGTAAGATTTGTTACCATCTGGTTCAGGATAAGTCTTTGGAATGAGGAACTGTATGCGCTGCTGGTTTGGTGTGTGCTGTTGGTTTGGTTGGCGTTGGTGGCCAGAATCAAATAGTTGCCTGTGTAGATCACATTCGCAAACGGAATGAAGTACATATCCACATTCAACTCAGATTTTCCAGTGTTTCCTATGTAGAGTGTGGCTCTGACATCATTTGAGGGTAAGGGAGTGGCAGAATACAGTGAGGCATAGATTTCTGTGCCGTTGGCATAAAGGAATCGTATATTATCAAGATGAGCGCTTTCCACTCCGACATACTTGCTTGCATTGATTACAATCCTGATTGATCCGGGCAAAGACGCATTTGAATTAGAGTGTATCTCAATTGGCACGTGTGGTAGCAAGCTTATGGCGTCAAGCGTGGGAATCGGCCACAACGGAGATACAAGAACAACGAGCAGGCTTACTATAACCGCAGCATACAAGAAATCCCTCCACCTGGAAAAACCAGACAACGTCCAGGCGGCAAGCTTCTTAATTCTGCGGCTTTTCTGCGCAAGCGTCTTTTCATATACAGCAAGTAATACACTCAGCAACAGGTAGTACCCGATTATCGATATGTTGATTCCATAACTTTCGTTCAGGGTTATGTAGAAGAGCACGCCCACAGCCACAGAAAGCAGCGCTCCGATGATGCTGTACCATAGATACCTCTTGTGTGTGGCAAGCACGACTGAAAGAAACAGGAAAAACACAAACGAGTAAAGTATGTAATGGGCGTTTCCAAGGATTATGAAGTACATTAAGAAAAGAAATGTAGCAACGACAAAGGCAGTATACAAAGTAAAATCAAGAACGCGAGGCCTCATATGTTCACCCACCGTGCCTTCCTCTCCATCCAATGTACCCTACGTATACGACAGCGCCAAACGATGCGATAGAAATCGCCCACAGCAGCCAAACATATTGTTGAAGTGTATAGCTTAACAAGATTGTGTAGTTTCCTTCCTGATTGATATACCAGGCATTTGCAAATCCATTTACTGCTATGTGGTCCCTTGACGGCACTGCCGTGCCGTTCGGATAAGCTGCCGTCCAATAGTTATCATAAGTCTCACGAAAAACAAGGTAAAACGGAGTTGTGGCGTTTTGTACATGTACGGTGATGCTGGTCGGATCGTTCTCAATGAAGCTGATTGACGGGTATGACATGCTATTGATAGTTTGTGGGTTTATTCTTCCAGCGGAGTTATATAACTCTGGAAAGACAGTGCCATATATGAGTGAATGACCGGAACCGAGTATGTCGCCAGTATATACTGAATAATTGCGCATATCTGCTGTCTTGTTAAGAAGTGTCGATCCAGACTTCGCAAAGTTCTCTATGTTAGTGACATAAACCAGAGGCATTGCATTTGCGTTCAGATATACGGTAGTTCCATTCTCCCTCTTTACAGGAGAGAGGCCATAGGAATTAAGATTGTAAGCTATTGTAGAAAGATTGAACGCCGGTCCATAAGTTTTTATAACATCCGAATAAACAGTAGCATCCCCCTGCACAATTATGTACTTTATCCCAAACGCATCAAGTAGGTTCGAAATGGCAGTTCCATTCAATTCAGAATTGGCAAGCTGGTAACCAAGGTTACCGAAAGTGAGAGCACTGACTGGCATCAGAAAAGGAATGCCATAATAGACAAAGCCTCCCGTATAGAAGGGAGCAGCAATAAAAGCGGAGTACACATTAGGCCCAGAATACCAGGTAGTGAATTGGTAGGGAGCGTCAACAGGTAACGTCGCCGCAGCGAAACCAGAAACGTTTTTGTTTACATATGCAGAAATATTTAGAACATAGTTAGGTATCTGCACTCTAAAAGCGCCTGCTGCAGGCAAAACGCCAAATTGGTAGATAACAAGGGCTACTACCATCAGTATCAAAAGAGACAAGCCAATAGCACCGTATTTCATGTATCTGCCAGTTTCAATCACTTTGGCGCTCCCAATCCCAAACAACACAGATATCAGAAACAAGAAAACATAGTGGGTTGAAACATACGGTACTCTAAATACGACAAGATATGGCAAGTGAGTTGCAAGCAGTGACCAAAGCGTGCCGAATGGGCCATTTGTTGTATTTGCAATCCCGATAAATAATAAATACGTGGTTAAAAAGGCAATGACAATCCTATTACTCAAGCTTTGTGTGCCTTGAGTTGAACGCAACGAAAATATGGATAACATTGCTATCGCAAAAATCAACAGAGCGCTCACTAGCCCCACTGCAGCGTTTCCTATTAGAGTAGCACTACCAAAAAACGCGTAACTTCCTACCGGCGCAAATCCGAGCAACACCTGAAGCAAAGATGATGAAGGGATATCGCTCAAAGATGATGAAACAAAGTAACCATTCGCAACGAGATGGAGATAAGCTAGGATAATAGAAAAGATCATCGTGGCGTTTATCAGAACTATGGCAAATGTTGCTATACTGAAATATTTGATATATGAGCATCTCTGCGTGGGATTTGCAGTAAGCAGCATTACAGAGAACACAATTACAAGAAACAGGAAGCTCTGAAATATGTATGATAGTGTACCTATTGCTATGACTATGGAAAACGACAAAATGAAGGCCGAGAACCAAAAGATTTTCCTTTCAGTTTTATTGATGTCTCGCAGGAAATAGTACAGAAAGAGAAATGAGAAAGGCAGGAGCATGCCCTGCAAGTCGTTGGTGCGAACATAAGCGTCAAACTGGAGAGTAAATATCAGCGCGGAAGTAACACCGCAGAATGCCGCTATCCGTGTGCCTGATTTTTTGGTAAGTTCAAAAACGAACAGGAACATCCCAGCGCTCCCAGCGAAGAGAAGCACAAACACAAAAGTAGTATACGGTATGGTAATTCCGAACGCGTTCATCGGGATAAGGGCAGCATAAAGGAGCGCGTAGAGCAAAGGAAGAACGACGTTCAAAGATCCAGAAGAAGCAAAACTTTGCCAGATAAATAATGAGTTGTACAAGCCATTGATGTTGAATAGCACTATTCCCGTGTCTGCGATAAGTAGAAATTCCAGACGAGTATACGCAATTGTGCCTATCAACGCAACAGCAGCGAGGGCACACAAAAGCAACAGTTTTGTTTTCAATGCATTTGTCACCATACCCATCAAATGTGACGCAGCGCTGTCTTCTGCCAGCCAGAGCTCATATTTATATCAAGCATAAATTAATATAGCGCCTTAGAGTATGCATAACATTACACGTCTTAGTTAAACAGCAGTGAATCTATGCACTACGATATCTGTGTTGTGGGTGGATTTGGACACGTTGGTTTGCCGCTATCCCTAGTCTTCGCTGACAGGGGCATGAAGGTCTGTGCCTTCGACATAAACGAGCAGAGCAATGCGATAATAGCGAAAGGTGAAATGCCATTTTTCGAAGACGGCGCCGAACCACTGCTCAAAAAGGTGCTCAAAAACAAGTCGCTTACGCTTTCGCTTGATGCGTCATCGATAAGCGACAGTGACGTCATAATAGTGACGATAGGAACGCCAGTTGATAGCCACTCAAGCCCCGAGCTGAACGTGCTGGAGAAAGCAATACACAAATATCTTTCATACTTCCGCGATGACCAACTGCTCGTGTTGCGAAGCACCGCATATCCTGGCACAACAACCAAGATACAGAAGTTCTTCGATAAGCACGACAAAAATGTAGACGTTTCGTTCTGCCCTGAGAGGATAGTGCAGGGACACGCCGTAAAGGAACTATCAGAGTTGCCGCAGATAGTTTCAAGTGTAAACAAGAAAGGTCTCGAAAAGGCAAAGAAGCTCTTCGGCTTGCTGACAGATGACATAGTTGTACTCGAACCAACAGAGGCAGAGTATGCGAAGCTCTTCACAAATGCATGGCGCTACATCAAGTTCAGCGCCGCAAATCAGTTTTTCATGCTTACGAACGAGGCCGGTATAGACTTCGCTAAAGTATACAAGGGGCTAACGCACAATTATAAGCGGGCCCTTGACCTTCCGTTTTCTGGGCTTGCTGCAGGACCCTGCCTCTTCAAAGACACCGCACAGCTTAGTGCATCAAACAACCACGAATTCGCACTGGGCCGCGCAGCAGTACAGGTCAACGAGGGCATGCCCTTCTACATAGTCAAGAAGCTCAGGCAGAACCACGACGTGAAAAACAAAACCGTTGGCATACTCGGCATGGCGTTCAAAGCAGATATAGACGATACTCGAGACTCGCTCTCCTACAAATTAAAGGACCTACTTGAGTTCGAAGCGAAGCAGGTATACTGTTCAGACCCCTACGTAAATAACCCTGATTTTATAAGTGCGGATGAGCTGGTGAATAAGTCAGACATAGTTATTCTTGCTACGCCACACAAGGCATACAAACAGCTCCAGATCGGCAAGGATAAGGAGTTAATCGATGTATGGAACTTCTTCGGCAATGGGAGCCTTATTTAGGTTCTTTCTTTTTCTTCTTGAAGTTCGCCTTCACGAAGCCGTAGGTGTCCTTTATTATATAGTCAAGGTCGTATTTTGGCTTCCAGTTGATAACGCGCATCGCCTTCTCTGACTTTCCGACCCTGAATCTGACGTCGTCTTTTGGTGCCTCTACATGCTTCACCGCAGGAAACCTCAACCTTTTGTTTACTGTTCTCCATACCTTTTTTGCGAGTTCATCCATAGAGATGGTGTTGTTTCCGCAGACGTTGAAGTCCTCATTCCTTATATCCTTGTTGATCATCAAGGTTACCGCATCTGCTATATCCTTTGCATGGGTAAATGTCCTCACCTGCTTTCCATCCCCAAGTATTTCAAATGGGTTCTGCTTTATCATCGCTTTGTATACGAAATCAGGTATCACGTGTGCCATTCCGAATTCAAGCTTTCCATTGGAGTTCACATGCGGCAGTTCTCCGCTGCCTACGGCATTGAAGGGCCTGACAACAACATAGTTCAGTCCGTATTCATCATGTGCTCCTACTGTTATGAACTCGCCAAACAGCTTCTGCATTCCATAGTTTGTTATCGGCACGAGCTGGTTTCGTGCATCCTGCTCTGTGACAGGCTTCTGTACGCGTTCAAAAACCATTGATGAAGAAAAATAGTAGAATGTGGCACTAGGTGATGAGGAAAGGGTGTTGTCTATTGCGCTGTTGAGTATTTCGGTATTATCTCTGGCTATTTGATAGGGTATTTTGTGGAAGTACTTTATGCCACCTATAAGCGCCGCAAAGCAGAGAACAACATCGTAATCTCGAAACTCCTTGGGATATATGTTCCTTACATCTTTTGTTATCAGTTTGAAGTTTCTGTTCTTGTAGAAATCATGTTCTACAAAACCATATTTTGAAAAATTATCAACTGCTGTGACTTTATGCCCAGCATCCAAAAGCGATCGCGTAATATATGAGCCTATAAATCCACAACCTCCAAGAGATAGTATTCTTGCCAATAGTTCACCTTTTTATTGAATTAAACTATCCGAGCAACATCTATAAATCTCTGCTTATCAAATATAAAGACTCACCAAATCAGAGGGTGCAGTTACCTGCCTATAAAGCAAAACTGGCTGTGACCATATGAACATTTTGCTAATATGTGATCATCCTCCTATAGATGCCGTGCTAATGCAGTCATGGCTAGAAATGGGTCATACCGTATACCTTCAATTTGGTTCTACTCCTTGGAACAAGCTAGACAAAGTGCCAAAAGGAGTACGTATTGAAATGCCTCGCAAGAAGCCAGACTTCATATATTGCGGTAAAGGAAGAGATGTGCTTCGTATACTCGCGCTTAAAATCTCAAGAAGGTGGTTAGGGGTCCCAATACTTATTCACCATAGATGGTATCCGAGTTTAGTTGGAGCTCCCCTGTACTATTTTGCAAGAAATACAACCTGTTGTAAAGTTGCTCAAAGCGCACTATATAAGGTCTCACTATTGAATTCCAAGGTGGTCTATTGCCCTGTTGACACTAATTTCTACGGTTTATCTGCGAAGCGCTCAAAGATGGTCGTTGCTATTGGAAACGGTTTCAAGGAACGAAGTTTTATGGGATATGATAAATTATTAGCAATCTTTAGAAAAATTCACGTACGCGACCCCAAATTGAAATTGATTCTAATTGGCAATAACAGACAGGAAGATTTTCCGAAATATGTAAAATGTAAATTCGTCAGTCCTGAAGGTCTAAGAAGTTATATGCAAAAAGCATCCTGTATATTTTTCACAACAACCAAGAACCTCATAATGCACAGCATGTTAAATTCTATGAGTTGTGGGGCAAATGTCATTGCCTTTGATTTAAAACCACTACATGAAGTTATAACTGATAGAAAGACCGGGTACTTAGTAAAAAACTTCGATACCACCGCCTTCGCATCAAAAGTTATAAAAGTAGCATACCATTACAATGCTAGTATGGGAGAAAGTGCGAGGAAAGTGGTGGTTAAAAAGTGCGAGAATAAACTGGTGGCACAGCAATTTCTAGATGTCATAACAAAACATCAGAATTAATCAGAATCTAAGGCGATGTCTTACGAGAGAGATGAAATACACTATTGCGCATTTGACGCACCCGCTGCGCACAAAAGCGAGAGCCTATGAGCTTTTATTCCTTGGTGACAGATTCGAGGAGATATTTATACGGCAAACATATGGCTGGATATATTCACAAGTGAAACCTAATACAACTCTTCTTGATTTGGGAGCAAATGTAGGAGATACTGCAATCTTTTTTAGTATGCATCCATTTATCAAGAAAGTGATATCGTATGAACCACAACCAGAGTTTTATAAAGCATTATTGGAAAACACCAAATACTTACCAAAAGTCAAAGCTATAAATAAAGCTATAAATTCCTCTTCGGATCTTAATGCAGCCTTAAGAAAATTCGACCGCATTGCTTTGAAATGTGACATTGAAGGACCAGAAGGAGAAATCTTTATGAACGCAAACCTTAGAAACGTATATGCAATAGAAGTGGAGTGGCACAACAACAAAAAAGATGTTGTTACTGCTCTCAAGTCAAAAAGGTTCATCATAGTTAAAGAATTGAAACCACCAAAGGACATGTTCGGGGTTTACAATAAAAAAATTGGAATTCTGTGTGCCTGCAAGGCGTGAGTGTATGGAAGTATATCGGTTTACAAATTTGGGACTTGGTGTAACCTTGATAGAGAATGAAGTGTACGCAGATTCCAGAGGATTTTTTATGGAAGGATTCAATAAGGAAGCTTTCATGAAGAACGGCATAGACGGCAATTTCATCCAATATAATATTTCACGGTCTAAAAAAGGAGTTTTGCGAGGCCTACATTTCCAGCTTGAGCCTTACTCGCAAGCAAAACTCGTAAGATGCTTGCGCGGAGAGATATTTGATGTTGCAGTCGATATAAGAAAGAACTCGCCCACATTCGGAAGCCATGTGTCAGTTACTCTTAAAGGTGATGGTAAACAAATGATTTTCGTCCCTCGTAACTTTGCCCACGGTTTCTTGTCATTGGGGGAAGAGGATGCTGACGTAATGTATTATGTGGATAACAAATACGCGCCAGATAGCGAACGCGGCATAGCTTGGAATGACTCCGGTCTCGGAATCAGATGGCCCGAGGAACCCACTCTTTTATCTAAAAAAGATCAGCAGTGGCCCAAATTAAGCGAGTACAATTTTAAATGAGCACATGGACAAATTGTTAATTATTGGAGCAACTGGGTTGTTAGGTTCCAAAGCACTGGAGTTAGCAGAAAGAAGATATGAGTCATATGGCACATATAACACAAATAAAAAGAAAAGCCTTCTGCAGCTAGACGTGACAGATAAAAGTGCTGTAGATGCTATCTTTAACAAACTCCACCCTGATTTTGTACTTGATACCCATGCTCTAAACAATGTAGATTACTGTGAATTGCATCGGAATGAGGCTTTCAATATAAATGTGGCTGGCTCTGTGAACATCATCGGAGCTTGTTATAGACTAGGCGCCAAGTACGTTTCTATCTCATCTGATTACGTATTCGATGGGAAGAAATCTCTCTACACAGAAAAAAGCCTGCAGAATCCTCTCAACTATTATGGGCGTACTAAATGGGCCGCAGAAATTATGCCTGCGATTGTCGGACTAGATGCAATAGTAGCAAGAACGTCATCAATATACGGAATCGGAAGCAGCACAGGCAAAAAGAGTTTTGTTCCATGGCTTATTGAGAATCTAAAGAAAGGCAACAGTACAGATGTGCTTTCTGATTTGTACTATAGCCCCACCTACAACATAGATCTCGCAAAAACAGCATTTGACTTGTACGATGCCGAACAAAGTGGGCTCTTCAATGTTGTTGGCAGCGACTGCATTTCTAAATATACCTTTGCTCAGATGATCAGCAAAGAATTCGAGCTTGACACAAATTTGTTAAAGCCAATATCTTCTACTGATTTGAATCAAAGTGCCAAGCGACCACGCAAGGCAAAGCTATCTGTTAATAAACTTGTCAGTGCTATAGCACAAAAACCCGTTGGCGTGAAACACGGATTAAAACTGTTGCATAAAGAGATGATAGAACGAGGGTTGTGGTAACCGGCGGGGCTGGATATATAGGATCTGTGTTTGTTCGAGAGCTTCTGAACAAAGGCTATGATGTCACGGTACTCGATACATTGTTCTTTGGTGAGGATTCTCTAGCAGATATAAAAGACAGGATAAAGTTAGTGAAAAAAGACATAAGAGTTGCTAATAAGGCCGATATGGAAGGAGCATATGCTGTGGTCGATTTTGCCGCGCTATCTAATGATCCCAGCGGGGAGCTTGACAGCCTACTTACTTATGATATAAATCATATGGCGAGAACCAACATAGCAAAACTCAGCAAGAAAGCAGGAGTTCAGAAGTATTTGGCTCCATCATCTTGTGCAATATATGGAAACACAGAAGAACTCGCCACCGAGGTTTCTCCAGTTAACCCTCTGACTGCATACGCCAAAGCCAACTATCAATGGGAGAATGATATACTTCCTCTTGCAGATGATAGATTCTCTGTGACTGTATTTAGGCAATCTACAGTCTACGGTCTATCACACAAAATGCGCTTCGACCTTTTAGTTAACAGTTTTACTCAACAGGCATTCCTGAATCGAAGGATAAAGATAAAGGGAAACGGAGCAGAATTCCGTCCCTTTGTCCATGTAAAAGATGATTGCAATGCGTTTGTTAGCGCTCTCGATGCCGATTCTGCGCAGATAAATAAGCAGATATTCAACGTCGGCTCGAACGAGCAAAATATCAAAGTGTCTGATTTAATGAACATGATTCCTGACGCGCTTCATTTGGAGTGTGAAAGAGAATTTGGCGATTGGGTTGACAAGAGAAATTACAGGGTATCCTTTGATAAGATAGCCACATCTTTGAAGTTTAAGGCTAGGCACAGCATAACGGATGGAATAAAAGAGATATATGAGGCGTTGAAGAGTGGTGCGCTTGATCCAAACGATCCTAGATTCATAACGGTGGGATGGTACAAGAAACTCATTTCAGAAGGCGCACTAAAACTTCTGTCTAATTCCTGATTATCTTGAACTGTTTCGGACTGTAGTCTATCCTGCTGCCACTACTCTGTAATTCAATCGCAGCGCGGATGGCATGTGCTGTTGTTGCAATTCTCCACAGAACTCTCTCTTTGATTCTTATGCTGCCTAACCCTCTTGATCGAGTTTTGCCTTCTATAGACATAATTGCCATAAGAAATGCCACAGGTATGGCCAGGATCTTATTTACAAAGCCGAAATTTTTGAACGCAAAATACAAATAGTTTCTTTGACCTGTAAACGCAAGTAGGTCTTTCTTTTTGGAATCGAGAGAATATGTAGAAGTGAATCCCTCCAAATGAACAAGTTTAACTTTGCCATTGTATACAATTTTGAATCCTGCACGTTTTGTTCTGAGACAATAGTCAATGTCTTCATATCCCATGAAAAAGTTGCTATCTAAGAGACCAACCTTGTTGATCACTTTGCGCTTTATTAACATCACTGCACCTGTGACCGCATCAATCTCACCAACATAATCCTGCTGTGCCGTATCTCTTTCCGCTCTCGCTATGTTGTGTGGTGCGATACTGATCTTTATCCCAGCATGCTGTATTAGGCCGTTAGGGTAGATTAATTTACATCCAACTATTCCTATCTGTTTGTCTCGCTCAGCAGTTTTTACAAGGTTAGTAAGCCAGTCTTTATCCTCGACAATGATGTCGTTGTTTAATAGCAATATGTACTGCGGGTTATAGCGTCTGATTAAAAACTCTATTCCGCCATTATTGCTTCTCGCATAGCCGTAATTTTTTTTATCTTTTATTATCGCAGCGGTCCTTAGCCTATCTTCAATATACTCAACACTGCCATCTGTTGAGCCCCCGTCTACAACCACTACCTTATAGTTTTTGTATGCAGTTTGCTTTATGCTGTGAACGCATACATCAAACAGCGGCTTACCTTCATACTGTGTACTAACTCCGTTGTAGTTGCCTATGACTATCGCAACCCGCGGCATACGCATAGTATCAAATTCTCGCTGTAATCTGGATTAAACAGTTGGCAAATTAATAGACATACTGAGAAATGGCTTAAGTGATGTTTTGTTCACGCGTTACTTATATGCTGTTGACTAGTGCTGAATATCTTTTAATAAAGCCTTTGACTGTCTTGCTCTGCGTGAAGTGTTTACTTTCTCTCCTTGCCTTTTTAGAATATTTGCTTTTCTTTTTCATGTTCAGTTTGAAATAGTTGTTTATACTTCTGGCCACTTCTTCAGGATCTAACGGAACTATCATCCTTTCGTCAATCTTTCTTACAATCTCCCGTGTGCCTGTCCAATGAGATACTATTGTGGGCAATCCGGCAAGCATCGCTTCCAAAGAGCTCACTGGAAACGTATCTCCCCGGCCCAATTGCACATAGAGTGAAGATTGTTTGATGTATGGCATAATGCTCCTGACTCTCCCTAAGAATATTATGCCTGGCTCGTTCTTGTATAAGTGTTCTCCTTCTATTTTTCCCACGATGTAAAACTTTGCGTCAGGAAAGCGCTCTCTGACTCTACGAAATGCAGCTATTTCCACATCTATGCCTTTATAATAGGCATTCCCAGAGCCGATGGTCAACACGTTGTGCGATCCTAATGAGGGTTTTGTCTTAGCGAGTTTTCGATAAATGTCAGCTTCTATGAATGGATACACAACTACCGATTTCAAGCCAGGCGCAATATCAGCTAGTAATCCTTGTTCCATTTTTCCAATACAAACGGCCCCATCTATTTCATTCATTGTGTGCATAGCGAGCCATCTGTTTGATCCTTTCATTCTTCCAGTTTTCAAATAATATAGCAAAGGGCTTGCAAAGATATTAACTATCTTGGCATTTTTCAAGAAGCCAAGTTTCCTTGCTATCCCAGGTATGATGTAAGTACTTTCACACAGATATACGTCGTAGTCCTTCGGCATATTTAACACAGATATAATTATCTGCACTGCGCCTTTTAGGATTTCTACCACTCCATTAACATCAGAATTAAGTCTCGGAGCAGGATAAAACTTCGCACCTACTGATTCTGCCATTGCGGCATGGGAAGGATGTGGATTATAATATAAAAACAGAGTCCGTTTCTCGTCGTTAATCTTTACCTTCATCCCTCAAACCTCCTCCTATTGTTTCTTATGTTGCGTACCCTTCTGTTAACTACCCAGGACCAACCCAATTGCTATATCTACTGCTTCCGCTGAATTTTTCTTCGGCATCCAACCTAAGGCTTTCAGTTTTTCATTGCTCAGAAAAGCATCTGCTACATCGCCTTTCCAACCGCGCTTGCCTCCTGTATAGTTGATGCTGGCCTTGGGTGAAACCCGTGACGTCACTTTCTCTGCTATTTCTTTTACAGTTATCTGATCATCAACAGAGATATTGAATATCTCATTCTGGCCGCTTTTATTATAAGCATACAACATGGCTTCTATGCAGTCTTCCACCAACACGTACGCTTTTTTCTGTGTTCCATCGCCGAGCACCTCCAATTTCGAAGGATTATGTTTTAGTTTATTTGCAAAATCTATTATGGCTCCATGCAAAGCATGGTTTCCTATCACATTCGCAAATCGGAATATATGGTAATTTATGTCGAACATGTGAGAGTATGCCGTTATCATACCTTCACAGGCGAGTTTTGCCGCCCCATAGAGGGATATTGGTTTTAGCGGACCATAGTCCTCCGGAGTAGGTTTTACCGTTGCTTCTCCGTACACGGTGCTTGAGGAAGCGAACAACATGTCTTTTACTTCATGTTTTCTCATCGCGTCTAATAGGTTATATGTAGCTAAAACACCCTGTTCGATATCTATTTTTGTATTGTTTATTCCAATTCTGACATCAGGGTTGGCTGCAAGGTGTACTATCAACTCCGGTTTTTCTTCCTCTAGCGTCTTACCGAGCAGAGTGGAATCTAGTAAATCTCCTTCCACGAACGCAAACTTCGGATTTTTCTTCAAATATGCTATATTTTCTTCGTTTCCCGAGCTGAGATTGTCGTAAACTACCGCTCTGTTCACCTTCTTTATTACCATATCTGCAAAATTGCTTCCAATAAAACCTGCGCCGCCTGTGATTAGTATCCGTTTCCCTTTCAATCTATCTGTCGTGGTTTCTTTCGGCACACGTTCACCGTTCATTTTATGTACCTATCTCGCTTGTATTTTTCTTTCAGAAGTGACATTAGTAAATCAACTCCGCCCTTCTTATTTTTGTACCTGGCAGATAATTGCCTTACCACACTATCTCTATCAAGCCCTAGGTATTTTATAACTCCCCTGCCGTTTACTTCCTTAGAAATTTCAAAAAGCATTTGGGAATCGGGCTCATCTTTCCACTCATTCAGCGTTCTTATGTAATCTTTAGTTCCTCTAAATGCAGCAGGCACTCCTAATACTCCGTGTTGCTTCAACGCATAGACGAGGTTTCTTAGCACTACGAAAAAGTAGTAGTCACGGTTTGCTACTTCTTCTTGAGGTTTCTTTAGGGTTATCTTCTCATACAGCGTCAACCAGCCCCAAACGAATCTACCTATAGCTATATCCTTGATTTTTGCACCTTCAGGCATCATCAGCTTGGAGACATACTCGAGCATCTTTTCATTGTACGTAGCATATGAGAGCCTATCGAACACCCGATTCAGCTTGTAATATTCTTGACTTGTAGGATGCCTATGCTCTACCCTGTGCTCTATTGCAAACCCATCGTCCAGTCTTCCTACCCTTCCGTCGATGATTGGTTGCTCGTGGAGTATGCCCCTGAAGCGCGTCTTTCTCTTTCTGAAGAGTCTTATCTGCCATGTGAAGAAGTTGCTCTGTCTCTGTCCCCTCTCCACCTCCTCATACCTCTTTATGGCGAAGGCATCATACTCAGGCTTGCTTATTATCGATTTGAGCTTATTCCTCAGCTCATCGTTCAGGCGCTCGTCCGTGTCCATCAGGAGCACCCAGTCGTTCCTGCACTTCTTCAACGCCCACATCCTGAGCGGATCCGGATAACCCAAGGCTACAGCCCAGTGAACCCCAACCTTGCTCATGCGCTTCGTACTCCTTATTACTCTATTATACTCCGCGTTAGTGCTGGAATCTATCACCACCACCTGGTCCACAATGCCGTACATCTGCCTTATCAGGCCAAGGAGCTGGCTGGTGCTGTTCTTCGAAAAGACCAACAGAGATAGCCTAACCGCCTAATCAACCCAACGAACACATGGCCGTGCATGCTGGCGTATGTTCGACTCTATTGGCATAAGCCCCTTTATCTACTTTTGCAGCGTGGCGCTCACAAGTTCCAGAGACCCAACTCTATCTGAATATTCGGATAAATCCGTGTTGCCTTCCTATTTCTCTGTTTCTTCAGATGACAGGAATGTTCGGCTAATGCAATGAGCTATATAGAATCCGAATATGATACCAGCCATGATATCCACTCAACCACCTCTCCTATCCCTTTATCAACCTTCGATGCGTAATATACTATATATAGAGAGCGTGGATCAATGAGCTTTTGGACAGGGACTTGGAAAGGGCTGCCGTCTGTGCTGCTATGCCTCACGTCGAATGACTTAGTCCATGTAAGAAGCCCTATACAACAACTGTCGAACTTTCAAAGGCGCGGAGAGCCACAATTGCGCAAGGTTTAAATAGCTTATAGTTATACCACTTAGCAAACATTAAGTGAGAAAATGAATAGACTAAACGCGAAGCGAATAGGAGTTTTGGCAGCGAGCCTTCTTTTTGGACTCGCAGTTGCAGGACCTGTGTCCTTTAGCAACATACCGATAATAAACAGCGCCGGACAGCCGGTAGTGCAGGTGGTCGTAGGATCACAGGCGCAGCCGTCTGACGGAGTCGTAGCTGCTAACATCGCGGCGGTGATAGGCAACCTTGCCTTCACAACCACACCTGTTACAGCGACAGTCGCCGGGAAGGGCGGACTGAGCTGCGTTGTAACAACGGCTACGTGCACAGTGTCAGGCCAGCAGGTCTATCTGGGAGAGAGCGGAACATCGACGCCTGCGGGAAGCTACGGCTTCACTGCACTCATCGGATCCGTGCTCAACAGAGGAATAACCCTTGGTTCTCCTATAAGCACCAAGACCCTGCAGTCATCTGCTAGCGGCTACGCGTCGCAGCCCGACTCGACTCTGTACACAACGACCAACAGCCCTCCTGACTCGCCTTACATAGGAACATCAGTACCTACGGCGATGTCGGCTACGTCGTCGTACAACGGAGGCGGCATGGCATTCAACGGATTCTCCAACACTCTTGGCGGAGACAACCTCATGGTGATTGGAAACAGCCAGTTCCCTACGCTCATGAGCAACGCCGGAGCACATGGAGAGAGCGAGTACCTGTTCCTGACAGGATTCCCTGTCTACGATCAGCAGACCTCTTCGCCTAGCGTGAAGAACTTCGCAGTTCTCAACGCCGGAGGCGCATACGAGGTACTCTTCAACAACCCTATACACGAGCCTTGGTACCACTCTTCATCGACTGGTCTATCCGGAGGAGGCACAGGAGGCACAAACACGATAAACAACGCCGAGATAAGCCTTCTTGGCCAGAACTGGACGATAGTCAGCGCAACGCTGCCTGGCTCAACCTCAGGAATCTCGTCCACTGTTGCGACAACCGGTGGAAAGATTGGACTTGCGGCATCTCTGGTTCCTCTATCTACAGTATATGTAGGAAAGAACCTGACAAGCGGCCCGTTCACGGTGCAGCTTGCTGACTTGGGACAGGCAGGCACGACTGGAGTGAGCCCTGCGGCAATCAACGTCTACTACAATGGCGTTCTTACCAACAGCTCGTCCGTCTACCCTGGCAACACTGTCAAGTACAACGTCTCTGGATCAAACCTGTACGTTAAGGTCAACCAGACCTTCGCAGGACTCTACGCCTACCAGAAGTGGGCCAAGATCCAGATGTACTCTGGTGTGTACAACATCAGCGGATCTGGCGGTGTATTCAACCAGACCACGAACCCAGGATGGAACGTCTACCTGCTCTGGACCAACAAGACATCCACCTCTGACCCTACGGACCTATCGGGCATAATCCTGTACAACAGCACGCCTACGATGCTGACCTCCGGACAGAGCTTCACCTTCATACAGGACCCTAAGGCCTACAAGGTGACCCTCGCGGGAGACACGCTCGGAAACAACTACGACCACGTGACTGTGACGTCACAGTACGCAGGCTCGGTGAACTACGCCAACAGCCCAACAGGGACTGGAAAGGGCCTCGGCAACATAAACAACATAAACGAGACAGCGCAGGAGCTAGTGGTGACAAGCACCATACCTAACGCCTTCACCACAGGAGGCTTCACGGGTAGCTCGGTCACATACGACCTGACACCGTACGTGCTCACTGAGGACGCCAACGGAATATCCGTAGGCTCAACAGCGAATGCTGCAGTTAACGTAGTACTGTCTCTGGCAAGTTCGTCAGTCCCGTTCGTTACATCAACATATCAGTTGATTGCAACGATAAAGGGCTACGGCAACACAGGGTCGCCTACCACGGCAACAGCGACATTCTCTGGAGCAGGAACACAGGCCACTGGAACCCAGTTCTACAACGTTACTTCAATAACCCTGAACAGGGCACTTCCGGGAGTGACTGTCTCTGCAGACTCAGGTGTAGCCTCTAGCGCCAACACGCTGGCAGAGCTGACAACCACCGGCCAGCCTCAGGTGATGTACACGGTGACTGGACAGAACTACCAGAGCCTGACGTCAGGAGCTAGCGTTACCTACAACCAGCAGAACGGACAGCCTACAACGGCATTCACCCTCTCTACAGCAACACCGGCCTCGTTCGGAACACAGAACAGCTTCTTCCAGTACTCCATGAACGAGATCAACGTGCCGTCGCAGTCTAGCTCGCAGGACCAGTTCACTTTCAACATAGTGAACTCCACTGCTGGAGTTGGGGCAACAACGCTCTTCTACCTGAACTACTCGGCATCAGCTGCACACAACAACGTTACGTACACAAGCAGCCAGGGCAACTCGGTACTTGCGCCTCAGGGATTCATCTCTGAACGTGGCAGCAAGGTCGCGAGCCTTGGGCCCACGAACCTGGCGTTCGACATGGCAGAGAACGTAGACTCGCTGCAGTTCGTAGTTGGAACTGTGAACAGCACAGTGTCAAGCAGCTCGGGCAAGACGGTAGGACCTTACAGCATAGGCCAGAGCACCAACCTGCCTAACGTCACGATCGCCAACATAACGGCGAAGTGCACTGTGACAGGAGCCGGAAGCGGCTGCACCGTAAGCGGCATGGGTAACCTGACTGGCGTACCGACGGTCCAGAATGCAACAACCCCTGTGAAGCTGAACACAGCTACACAGCCTCTGGTAGTGCTGGACAGCAACGCGAACTCTGCAAGCACGCTCATAGTCGTAGGAAGCAAGTACGTCAACAGCGTGGCGCAGCAGATCTTCTCGCAGAACCCGAGCTTGGACTCAAGCTTCGGACCGGGAAGCGTGGTCGCGCAGGCATTCGGAAGCAACAGGATACTGGTAGCAGGATACTACGCCAACCAGACAGTACAGGCTGGCAACCAGTTCATCCAGGCGCTCCTGAGCTCGGCTGGGTCATAGGACCGCACAGTAGCAATTAGCAGATGAAAGGAGGGGCGTTTTGCCCCTCTTTTTCTTATTTTTTTGTTTTGTGTTCCTTCAGCGCAAGCGCTTCTAAATGACGTCGCAAAAGCAGAATCGCTCGTGAGCAACGTATTTAAGTCTTGGCTTCATTATTAACGCAGACCAGTGTGAATGCATGAGAGCCGCGTCCGTGATTGTCTTCGCAATTCTAGCACTCTCCCTGCCTCTGGTGGCCAGCGCCTACTCGCTCTCTGCCGTAAACGCGCTTCTCGCAAACTACAACGTACCTGGCGCCCTTATCGCGATAGTGCACCCCGTAAGCATAAGCTACAACGGCCACCAGTACCTGGGCATGTACAACTACAGCAACCCATACTTCATAGTCAACCTCACGGGCAACTACTCCCTGGTGCTCAACTCCACTGCCATATACAACATAATACGCAACCAGACGATAAACGACTCGCTCGCGCAGGCGAACTTCACCCAGCTCAACGCCCAGATGCTGCTCTACGAGCAGTCCGGGAGCGGCAGCATAAACGACTGTGTGGTCGAGACGGGCTTAAGCTCTGGCGCCACATGTACTGTCGCTAACTACTGTGAATCTTGCCAGTTCATACCCAACTGCAAGAAGGTGCTTGACCAGACCGGGGGCGCGGCTGGCATATTTGGCACTGGGATAGCACAGTTTGAGGGCCAGTATGCGTCACTCAACGCAAGCTTCAACGCATTCAATACCTCCACTTCTGGAATAAGCAGGTCGAACGTGCTGCAGAAGGTGGCGCAGATGGGCAGCGCCTTCGCCAACATAACCAACCTCACCGAGAACATCTACCTCAACCCCATATTTCCTCCCACGGCCAACATAACGCCGAATGTCATAGCCGGATGCTCAGCGTATGTCAACCAGAGCGTCGCCCCGTGGTACTGCAACGCCATAGGCTACTGCGGCAACGTAAACTACAACACAACCAAGCTCGCCTACCTGAGCATACTGCTGGGCAACATAAACAAGCTGCCGCTCTCTAACTCGCAGATCTTCGCCCTGGCCGAGAACGTTAGCGCCAACGAGAGCGTCTTCGCGTATCCGATACTCTCGCAGAAGAGGCTTGCGGTGCTCAACTCCATACTGAACGGCACCATACCAGACTACTCCGCTCTGGTGAACTCCAGCACGCAGCTCCTCGGCCACATAAGCAACTCCTCGCTGAGAAGCCAGCTCAACGCGCTCACAAGCACGTACAGGAACACGACAGCGAACTACTTCTACTCCAACCTTACCAAGGCGAACAGGACCTTGGCTATCCAGTACGCGGCGCTGCAGTCGGTGTATGCCAGCCTGAACGCAACGTACAGCGACCTGCTCAGCGCAGCGAAGAACAACACAGCGCGCATACTTGAGCTCCAGCTGGCGAGCGGCAGCGGATTATCCTCGCAGATAAGCGACCTCGCGCTCGCGCAGCTCGCGATAAACGACCAGATCTCAACAGGGGGCATAACCAACGTCACCAAGCTCGACGCCCAGGTGGAGGCTGTGGCAGCTCAGGTGAAGCAGTACTCGACCTCGCCTATCACGTTCACGGAGGTGGCGCGCGCGATAGACTCGCCGTTCATCCGCGGGCTGGCCTCGTCATTTGGCCTCACGTATGCATCTGCCGTTGGCATGTCGCCGCTCCTGGGCACGATACTCTCGCTGATAATCGGCGTGTTCGTACTGGGCGCGCTGATCTTCTTCCGCTCATACCTTGGGCTCCACCACAAGCTTCGTGCTGACAAGCGCACGGCGCAGAACTGGCGCAAGGTGCTGCTTGCCGTAGCCGGCATAGTGGTGCTCTACATAATCATAACATACGCGCTGCTCTCCGGGGCCAACACGTCCGCGCCGTTCAGCGCGTTCCAGGGTGCGTATGTGTCATCGCACTACCTGGTCGTAGCCCTCAACGGCACAACGACGCTCAACATGACCTCCTGCGCGAGCAGGATAAGCACGAAGGCCACGGAGCAGAACAAGACGGTCACTATAGCGCAGTTCTCCAACGGATTGTGCCTCGTGGGCAACAGCTCAAGCAGCGTGGACGACTGCCTGAACTTCTACGCGAAGGCCAACATACCGGTCATAATACTCACTAACAGCTCGTACAGCAACCTGGGGCTCTACTCCCTGTACGGTACGGTGCTGAGCGTCAGCGGCAACTCCACGGTGATGGGAGACTGCTACGTATCGATGCTGCTCAACAGATGATTCTATGGCAAAAGAGGCTTCAAACAGGAAGGAGAGGGCAAGGGCCAAGGCAAGCGAGGAGAGGAAGGAGAGGAGACAGGAGCGCTCAGACCTGAAGGCTGCGCTGATGATAGGCGTGCCGCTGCTGGTCGTCTTCGTTATCTTCTTCGCTGTTGTGCTCCCGATGCTGAGCGTCCCGTTCAGCACCTTCAAGTCCAACTTCCTGTCATCAACGCGCATAGCGGTTGTTGCGCAGTACTCGAACAACTCCTACTCTGGCGCGGTGCTGCAGTGCGCCACGCAGGTGGTGCAGGTGGCAGCGCACTCGCGCAACGCGTCGAGCATAGACTTCTTCGTGCTCAACGGAACCACGTGCACCTACCCCGTCGGAGGGCTCGGGCACACGGTCAACCTGGCCACGAACACGATCCAGAACTGCATAAACATGACTATGAGCGAGCCCAGCGTGGTACTCAACTACAGCTCTACGAACCAGACGCGGATAACGACCTCGAGGCTCTACGTCAACGGCGATAGCCCCTACATGAGCCAGTGCCCGATAGCGGTGGACCTGTCATAGGCCCGGGCACGGATATCCTCCATGATGCATTTATATATGAGTTATACATATGTTATATAGTGATTATACATGAGCTACACCACCATACAGATTAACAAGCTAACGAGGGAGAAGCTGAACGGGCTCAAGGCCTTCAAAGGGACTACATACGACGAGATAATCAATGCCTTGATGTCCCTGATCCCCGAAGGTGACGACGAAGGGCACTACACTAAGGAGTTCAGGGCGTCGTTGCTCAGGGGTCTGCTTGACATAAGGAGCGGCAAGACGTTCACCACGGCAGAGTTGAAGAAGCAGCTGGGGGTCTAGTGCCCGGATTTGCGGTAGAGTACTCGGCAGAAATGCTGGTACAGCTCAGGAAGCTCGAGAGAAACACGGTAAAGAGGATACTGAAGAAGATCGAGAGCGCGCAGGCCGACCCACACCGATTTTTCATCAGGCTGACAGGCAGAATGGAGTACAAGCTGCGCGTGGGCGACTATAGGGTTATCGCAGAAATAGACGAAACCAGAAAGATCATTCTAGTAAGGTCCGTAGGCCACAGGAAGAACATATACGAGAAGAGATAGCTGTGCTGCTGGCCTTTATTCCACATCCAGCACGTCCTCCAGCTTGCGGTTGCGTTGCAGCACATTCCTCCTGGTCACGTTCCAGTTGCTCTTTCCCCGCACGAACTCAGCAGGCTTTATGAAGAACCAGCCCATGCCGTTCATGCGCCAGGCGACGAACGTTGGGAACTCGGTGCGCGTCTCCCACTCCAGTATCTTCTCGAACTGCTCCGGGGCGAGGCTCAGGCTGCTCTTCTCCCATGCCTTGCACTCTATCACGAGGCCCTTCCCCTTCCTCAGGGCTATGAGATCGGGGCTGAGCGCGTTCACGCCAGAACCGGCGCTCCTGAGCACGGAGTAGCCCTTCTGGTCAAGCATATTGAGCAGTTCGCGCTCGCTCCTGGCCCCTTTATCGTATCTGGTCACGTGGTCGCCGCCATATTGCTAACCTATAGAAAACCTATATAATGGTATCCTGGTCAATAGGTATGCAGCTTCAGGCTGGATAGAGAGTACCATGGTAATTCTTACTTCACTCTGTTTTTTCGGGGGTAAAGTAGTACAAGTGCCTTTTTCTCTCTAGCCACGGCTGTGCAGTGAGTATACGGTGCAGCGCACAAGATACGAGGAGAAATCCAGGCGTATGGCAAGGAACATAGAACTGCTGCGCGATCCTTCTGTGCCCAAGGTGGTCGAGGGCGAACACGACAAGCGAGTGCTTGTAGGGGAACCATTCCTGGTACCTGCTGAGAGCATCTACAAGCTCGACGAGTTCGTGCTCAACGGGCACGCATTCGACGGCCTCCGGATAATCTCGATGCTCGATAGCGACCCTAGCGGCAAGGAGAAGCTTGAGAAGAACCTTGTTCCTTTCGTACGCTTCCAGTACCCCCATTCTGTAGTGGATACGAAGCCCGGGCGCGAAGTTCACCTGGATGCCGGAGTGAGGTGCACGGAGGAGCTTAGGAGGCCGACAGTTAGACTGCTGCGAAAAGGAGACGGAGGAAAGGTAGACGGCGAAAAGTGGAGATAGCATGGCAAAAACATATTTGGATATTGTAAAGTACATGGTTACGGCTAAGTTCGGGATAGAGGGTTTGGTTGACAAACCCGACATCATAGGCGCTGTCTTCGGGCAGACCGAGGGCCTGCTCGGCGACGAGCTGGACCTGAGGGAGCTGCAGAAGAGCGGCAAGATAGGAAGGATAGAGATTGACGTGTCGCAATCGGGAAGCAAGACCTACGGAAAGCTCTTCCTTCCGGCGTCGCTCGACAGGGTAGAGACCTGCATACTTGCGGCTGCGGTTGAGTCTGTAGACCGCGTCGGACCGTTCGAGGCCCAGTTCCAGGTGGAGAAGGTCGAGGACACGAGGGCGGAGAAGCGCAGGCACATACTCGACAGGGCGAAGATGCTCATGAAGCAGCTGCTCGCGACGGAGATACCGGACAGCAAGGAGCTCTCCGAGCTGGTGCAGAGCGAGGTCAAGAGCAGCGAGATAGTCGAGTTTGGACAGGACCACCTTCCTGCCGGGCCAGACATCGCCAAGAACAACGAGGTCATCTTCGTAGAGGGCAGGGCTGACGTGATCAACCTGCTCAGGAACAACATAACCAACTCCATAGCAATAGGCGGCGCGACGGCCAACGTGCCAAAGACGATAATCGGCCTAGCCGCAGAGAAGGAGGTTACCGTGTTTGTCGACGGTGACAGGGGCGGAGACCTGGTCATAAGGTCGCTGCTCAGCGTGCTCGACGTCGACTTCGTGGCCAAGGCCCCTGACGGAAAGGAGGTGGAGGAGCTGGCAAGGAAGGAGGTGATCAAGGCGCTCAGGAGCAAGGTGCCGATAGAGCAGTACCTCGGGGCAGAGAGGAACAAGTACAATCACGGGCAGGACAGGAGGGACCGCAGGGACCATCACCACCAGCAGCAGTACGAGCGCCAGCAGCAGCCCAGGCCCGAGCCTGCGCAGCAGAACGATGAGATGTTCGAACAGGTTGACAAGCCGTACATCAAGGACCTGAGGAACGAGGAAGAGGAGCAGCACGAGGGCCTGCAGAAGATAGAGAGCTCCCCTGTCTCGTCTTACTCCGGCGCCGCCGGCGCCCAGGCCAAGCCTGTGTTGGAGAGCGCCCTTCTGGGCCAGCTGGCCAACGGACTGGTGGAGCTTTCAGGATCGCTGAGGAGCAGGGTCTACTCGCCAGACGGCAATGTGATCAAGGAGGTGCCGATACGAGAGCTCCTCACAACGCTGCAGGACATGAGCGGCGCATACGCTCTCGTGCTCGACGGCGTGATAACACAGCGCCTTGTAGAGCTCTCGCTCGAGAAGGGCATAAAGGCGATATACGGCATACGCGCCAACCCGATGCCGAGAAGGCATCCGGAGCTCATACTCTACACCAAGGAGCAGGGCAAGCTGGAATAGCATCCAGCTCGGCGCGCCCTCAGGTCCTTCTGGCCGTGCTCAGCCTGCCGAATGTGGAGTCGGTCCTGGGCACGTATCTGGGAAGGTTGTCCAGCGCCAGGTCCTCTATCAGCGTACTCAGCTTCGAGTAGTTCTCTCTCATTCCAGATTCCATGCCGAACCTCCTGATTGCGTGCATGAACCTCTCGTTCTTCAGAAGAGCCTCCAGGTAGCCGTCGCGGGTTGCCGCATACCACTCGAGCATCGGTATCTGCCTGCCTTCCAGCGCCTCGCGCTCCCGCTTCAGCCTGATGTTGTCAGAGAAGAACTCCGGCTTGCATATGTTCCTGTGGTCCGACGCGCAGATTATCTCCTCAAGCAGGTCCCTGGGGTTTGGAGGCATCCTCGTGCCGAAGACTATCAGCCTCTCCACCTCCTTTATGTCCTGGTTTCCATACTGGCTGCTCTCGAGCCAGTTCCGCGCGATTGCGGCTCCGACCTCCTCGTGCCCCTTCTGCCTTATCAGCATGCCGGTATCGTGGTACAGCGCCGCCAGCGTCAGATGCGTCCTGTCGCTACCGCCTATGCCCTCGATATCCGCCAGTCTTCCTGCTTCTTTTGCCACGCCAACCGTGTGTTCGATGTTGTGGTAGTGCAGGCCCAGCGATTCGGCGTAGCTTAGCATGCGCCTGACGTCACGCAGCGCCTCTTCCTCTATCTTGTGCCCGTTCTTCACAACAGTTTCCAAGATCTCACTGCTCTATATCACAAACATGATATAAACGCATTGATTTTTTGCTAAACTTTCTAACGTATCTTTAGATTTTTGAAAACGTCACAGTCGTATTATAGGAATACTTTTTAAATTTATTTTGAATATCAAGAATCATGGTGGATGAGAAAACAGGCTGGCACAGCGCATATA
The DNA here is from genome assembly GCA_023476545.1 of Candidatus Martarchaeota archaeon. Taxonomy (GTDB): domain Archaea; phylum Micrarchaeota; class Micrarchaeia; order Micrarchaeales; family CABMGC01; genus JAJYVH01. The sequence goes on from JAMCYP010000003.1 coordinate 27,040, forward strand.
CCGGCCGGCTGATTCGGGAGCTTTCAATGAACTCACGGGCGAGCATAAGCGATCTCTCGGCCGCGCTGGGAGTCTCCCGCCCAAACGTTCAGCGGAGGCTAGCCGCCGCGGAGAAGCATTTCAACCTGAGATACCTTCTGGAGCTGGATCCTCGCGCGATAGGGCTCACGGAGCCTCATCTCATAGTGATGAAGTTCAGAAGGAGACCGGCATACGGACGCATTATCGAGCTGCTCTCGCGATCTCACGTGACCCAGCTGGTCGCGCTGACGTCCGGGCAGTACGACATGATCGTATACGCTAACGCATTTTCCAAGGAAGAATACTACGCGTGGAATGCGACGATGCGCAACAAGCTGATACTTCCATACAGGACGCGATGGGAGGAGTCGGAGATATCGTATCAGAGGCTCGGGTTCCTGCCGGTAAGGAATGAGGCTATAGCGAGATCTCCTCTCAAGGAGAAGGACAGGAAGATACTCCTGCTTCTCAACTCCAACTCCAGGATGCCGCTTGACGCGATCTCCAGAGCTACGGGCATAGGCTACAAGAGCGTGTCGTACCACATCAAGAGGCTGGTTGCAAGGGGCTACATAAAGAGGTTCACTGTATCGGCTGGAATGTCTGAGGGCGTGGTGCCGATGACCCTGCTGAGCAGGTTCATACCTTCCGATGACGCCAAGGGAACCGCACTGGTAACGGTGAACCTCTTCACGCACGACGATGCCGAGGGCATGCTGAACAGGTATCAGGCGACAGCAGCCCTAGCCGGCAGCTACGGCTTCTTCGTTCTCGGCTCATTCAGGAACAGGCACCGTGCCTACGTGGACATGGTGATCGCCTTCAGGAATGCGTTCAGGAGATTCGGCAAGTCGAAGGCTGTGCACGCGGTGATAACGAGCGTGCCTGTGGGCAGCCTGCCGCTTAGGAACGTAGATGCCAAGGCGGTGTACAGGTATACGCTTTAGGGATAAGCGGTCAGATCGCGTTCGGGTTCTCTACCGCCTCGACTCCCTTTTCTGCGATCGATGGCACGACCCTGTTCCTCTCAAGGCGCTTGTACTGCGACGTGTACCTCATGTCGAAGTCGCGCACCCCCAAATTGCCCACGAGCACCTTGGTGAGCTGCATGCTGCTTATCTCCGCTCCCTTCAGCCCGCTCTTCATCCTTGACAGGAACTTGTTGGCTGCCGTCTTGCTTGCCAGTTCTGCTATGACAACCGCGCCGCGCGGGCTTGGCGTGTCGCACATGAAGACGAACTCGTTCTCCCTCTTCTCGTACTCCTTGACCAGCTTGATGAACCAGCCGTTCTTCGCCTCCTCGTACTCCTTGTCGTTCTCTATCTTTGCCACGGCCACTATCCTGTAGGTACTCCGCGGCTTGGCCTCGAAGTAGCTTACCCGCTTGAGTATCTCGGTGCGCGCGAGCCTGTCATACGCGTACAGCATCTGCGCAGGCCCCTGGTTGAAGCGCTTGCCTATGTCGGTGAACGTGTTCCTCCCGCCATCGTTGAGGCCGAAGAGCAGGTTCTTGTAAGTGTCGAATATGTCGAACTGCTCTATCAGCTTGTTGCTCAGAGGGAAGAAGCCGAACCTGCTCCACACCTTGGTTGTCGATGCGACCATCTTGTACCTGCTCAGGTTCTTGCTCAGCACGTCGGTGAAGCGGACAGCATCCTCGTAGCTCCTCTCCACCACGTATATGACAAGGTCGTTCTCCCCATTGACCTTCGCGGCGAACTGCGCGGCGTATGAGCCGCCCATCGCCTTCACTATCTCGCCGTCTTCCGGCTTCTTGCCTATGAACTTCACGAATACGAGATATTCGCCGAAGCCGGTCAGCGGCAGCTCCTCCACCGCCTCGGCCAGTATGCCGCGCTTTGTCCTGAGCCTGGCCCTCTTGATGAACTCCCACTTCCAGAGCTTGTCTATTCCTATCTCGGGCACGAATCTCATCCCGTACTCGCCCGACAGCTCGTTGAATGCGTTGTATGCGTTTACCTTGGTGGTCTTGAGGTTGTTGGCCAGGTCCTGCATGCTCATGCGCGCGTCTACGCTGAGCAGGCGCAGCATCCTTCCCTTGATCTCCTTCTTGCTCTTTGTCTCCAAGGCGCTCCCAAACTCATATACAACGAATATTCTTATTGCTTTTCGCCATCTAGACTGGGGCGGCTCCGAGCAGGCTGCCTATGAGATACCCGGCGAATCCAGCCACCAGGCCTATTATGGCAATCTGCAATCCGCTCCTCCAGAGCGAGCCCACGGTGGTCTTCGCCTCGTATACGCCTATCCCGAACAGCGCTATGCCGCTTATCACCACCGCAGTCTCCGTGCCCATTGCTATGTTGCTTCCGGTGAAGAAGAAGGGCATCAGAGGCACTATCGAGCCCACGACCGCGGCTCCGCCCACCACCCACGCGCTGCGCAGCGGAGCCCTTCTCTCCACGGGCTCAAGGTCGAGCTCGTGCGCCATCATGAACTCGAGCCACGCCTTGGGATTCGAGACTATCTTGTCAGTGACGTCTTCCAGGGCCCGGCCCTTGTAGCCCCACTTCTTGAATATGTCGCGCACCTCCCCCCTCTCCGTCTCGGGCATGGTCCTCATCTCGTGCTTCTCCCTCTCCACCTCGCGCAGATAGTGCTTCCTCCTCGCTATGGTGGATGTGTACGCCACCGCTCCCATCGAGATAGACTCCGCGGCGAGCGCAGCAAGCGCGGCAACGAATATGATCCGCACCTCGCTAGTCGCGGCGCTGACTCCCAGTATGACTCCGAGCACGTTCACAAGCCCATCCTGGCAGCCGAGGATGAAGTTCGATAGCAGGGTGGGGCGCGAGTGCTGTTCAGCATGAGGCATCTTTGTCCTTAGAACCAGATCTAGCTTCTGCCCGCTCGCCATAATACCATTTATTGCTTTTCATATCTAATATTGTCATGGGCTTTTTAAGCCTATTGAAAGAGCGAACCAGTTCATACTACGGAAAACGCGCGTACAAATACGTCGACAAACTGCTGAGGGAGGAGAAGAACCTGCTGATCATCTCACCGTACCTGGATGACTACTACGCCGCATACCTAGCGAGGCTGGCGCACGGCAAGAGGCTGTACATAATCTCGTCATCGATCAGGGGCAGCGCAGCGAAGAGACTGCGCCGCAGGGAGGCGGGCAGCCCCGCAGTTGCCACGTTCATCGCGGTATCGGTAAACTGGCTGTTGCTGCTGCTCAACTCGTTCAATCCGCTCCTAGCGTTCGCCACGATCTCCGCGGGCTTCGCGCTTCTCGCATACTCGCTTCTCCACAGGAACAGCATCTACCTCAAGGTGCCAAAGGAGTTCGTGCACGCAAAACTATACGTTGGCGACAAGCGTGCGGTTGAGGGATCCGCGAACCTCACATATGCGGGAATGCATAAGAATGTTGAGAGCGTGCGGCTGATAACGGACAAGCGTGAGGTGGAGGAGCTGAAGCGCAGGTTCTGGACCCTCTGGAACTCGCTATGAGATGTGTATCTCCAGCGGACCCGCGTAGCTGTAGTCCGGGGCGAGCACGAAGACGCTTATTATGTAGCTGTTCTTCTCGTCTATCCTGAACGGGGGCTTGGGCTCCGAGCCAGAGAGGACGAACGGCAGGCTTACGTCTATCTTGCTGACGCTGTCTCCGTACTTCATGAACTTGTACAGCTGAACGTCGCGCTTGAGAACCTGGCCTTTCTGCACGCTGAGCACGCTCGGCGCCTCCTCAAGCACTGTCTTCTTCCCGTTTGCTACCGCGATCATCTTCTCGATCTGCACCCGGACCATGCCGCTCTCCTTCTCTCCGAGTGAGACCTCCAGCGGACCAGAGTATGGCAGGTCAGGAGCGCGTATCCTGAGCTTCAGCGTGACTCCCTCAGTGTACTTGACGGCTATGGGCGCCTTAGGGCTCACGTCTACCAGCTCGAAGGGCTTGCTGACGCTTATGTTCTCAATCTTGAGGTCAGGTCTCTTGAGGCTGTCGTCAAGCAGGTCGCTGCCGGTCTTGTTGCGGAACGGTATGCTGAGCTCGAACACCTTCTCGTGCACCTGCATGCCGTCGAGCCCGTGCCTGTCGCCCAGGTACCTTATCCCTATGCTGGTTATGTTCGTGCCAGCTGCGCTAGCCTTCTTCTCTTTTCCGTGCCCCCTGAGAAATCCAAACACGTCGACCAAACTGACCACAATCTACTGAGTTTAAATTAGTAAGCATGCTCGGATTTAACTTATAAACCTTTTTTGACCAAATCGGTTACAGGGGGTTGGCATGATAGCGGAAAGGACAAAAGCGCCTGATTTTGAACTGGAGGGATCTGACGGGAAGAAGCATACGCTCGGCGAGTTCAAGGGAAAGTACCTTGTGCTCTACTTCTACCCCAAGGACGACACCCCGGGCTGCACCACGGAGGCGTGCGGCTTCAGGGACATGGTTGGCGACATAAGGAAGGCGGGAGCGGAGATAGTGGGCATAAGCAAGGACAGCATAGCATCGCACGGCAAGTTCGGCAGCAAGTACAAGCTCAACTTCCTGCTGCTCTCCGACCCAGACAGCAAGACCATAAAGGCATATGACGCTTATGGGGACAGGGGCGTATTCGGGATCGGCACCCTCAGGAAGACGTACATAATAGACGGCCATGGCGTGATCGTTAAGATATACGAGAAGGTCAAGCCCGAGGTACACAGCAGCGAAGTTCTTGAATTCCTGAAGAGCGCGCCAAGTTGATCCGATGCAGAACCAGCACCAGACACTCGGCACCAACGTAGTCCCGATACGCTACTCGCTAGAGTTCGAGCCAAACTTCAAGACGTTCAGGTTCCTCGGCAAAGAGACGATAGAGGTCGCGGTCAGGGAGGGGACGCAGAAGATAGTCCTCAACGCTGCGGAGCTTAAGATTCAGAGCGCGAGCGTGCACCATGGGCACGAAGAGGAGAGGGCAAAGGTCTCGCTGGACGCCAAGAACGAGCTGCTGACACTGCGCTTCAAGCATTGGGTATCTGGCAACGCCAGGATAACGATAAGGTTCACCGGAATAAACAACGACAAGATGCATGGCTTCTACAGGAGCAGGTACGTGGACGGCGGCAGGGCCAGGTACCTTCTCACAACGCAGTTCGAGGCCGCGGACGCGCGCAGGTGCTTCCCCTGTTTCGACGAGCCAGAGCTGAAGGCGCTCTTCAGCGTCTCGATGGTCGTGAAGAACGGCCTGGACTGCATCTCCAACACGCCGATACGGAAGACGGAGAGGCTCAGCGGCGGAAGGAAGCGGGTAACGTTCCACGAGACGCTCAAGATGTCCACATACCTTCTCTACCTCGGCATAGGCAACTTCGAGAAGGTCAGGGGCAAGATAGGGAAGATAGAAGAGACGGTTGCGACTACGAAGGGCAAGAGGTCACTGGCAGTGCTTCCGCTTGGGTACGCGAAGACGTTCGTCAAGTTCTACGAGGGATATTTCAGGATACCTTACCCGCTGCCCAAGCTGCACCTTCTGGGCATACCTGATTTCGCTGCCGGTGCCATGGAGAACTGGGGCGCAGTGACGTTCAGGGAGGCCGACCTGCTCGGCAACGACAAGTCTTCGATAGCTGTCAAGCAGCGCATAGCCGAGGTTGTCGCTCACGAGCTAGCCCACCAGTGGTTCGGAGACCTGGTCACGATGAGATGGTGGGACGACCTATGGCTGAACGAGAGTTTCGCTACGTTCATGAGCTACAAGACGCTCGCAGCAACGTTCCCGGCCTGGGCGATAGGCGACGGGCTGCTCAGCGAGACCCTTGACAGCATGGACCTGGCGTTCTCTGCTGACCAGCTCAAGGCAACGCACCCGATCAGCACACACGTACGCGACCCCAAGGAGATAAGCGCGATATTCGACAACATAAGCTACGACAAGGGCGGCGCGATACTCCGCATGATAGAGGACTACGCTGGCAAAGACGCGTTCAGGCGCGGCCTACACATCTACCTCAAGAAGCACGCCTACTCTAACGCCACCAAGTACGACCTGTGGAATGCAATAGACGAGGCCGCGGGGAAGCGCGCAAAAGAGAGCGAGTACGTGGGGAACGTGGCAGGCTACTGGGTCGACAACCCAGGATATCCTGTCGTATACGCGAGCAGGACGGCAAAGGGGGTGCAGCTAAGGCAGGAGAGATTCATTATAAGCGACGGAGCGAAGACAAAGAAAAGCTGGCCCGTTCCTGTGCACTACATCACCGGAAGCGGCAAGGAGGGCATGCTCCTGTTCAGCTCCTCTTCGCTTTCAACGAAGATCAAGCTCAGCGGGAACGAATTTGTCAAGCTCAATCGCGGCCAGAAGGGCATGTACCGAGTCTGGTACGACGAGAAGCTGCTCGCCCTGCTCGGCACTGCGATACTCAACAAGAAGCTGAAGGGCGTCGAGGCGTGGGGCGTGGAGAACGACCTCTTCATGTTTGCGCGCGCTGGCAAGATACCGGTGAGGCAGTACCTCTCGTTCATATCCGAATACTGCATGGACTGCGACTACCCTACCAATGAGAACCTGCTCTCCCACCTTGCCGCCCTGTACCTGATGCTTAACGGCACCCAGCTCTCTACTGATATATCAAAGCTCATCTCCAGGTTTGCCAACGCGCTGCTCAAGCGCCTGGGGTTCGAGAGGAAGCCAGGAGAGAGCAGCTTCGACACCCTGCTGCGAGGCATCGTGATATCCAGCCTGGGAATGATAGGAGATGAGCACGTAGTGGCAAAGGCGAAGTCGATCTTCTCCGAGTATACGAAGGGAAGGGTTCAGATAGACTCCAACATCAAGTCCGCTATCTTCGGAACTGTGGCGCGAAGGGGAAACGCCAAGACGTTCGAGTGGTTCAAAAAGCACTATGCGGACGAGCTCATCCCCGAAGAGAAGCTCAGGTTCCTCGCAGTCCTCGGGAGATTCTACGACCTTAAACTGCTGGGCCACGCGCTGGACTTCTGCCTCTCTGAAAAGGTCAGGTTCCAGGATACGTTGAGCATACCTGCGGTCGCGTCTGGCAACCCGCACGCAGGCAAGCTGCTGCTGAGATGGACATTGAAGAACTGGCCGGTGCTGCAGAAGCGCTACCCTGCCGGAACGATGATGCTCAAGTTCTTTGTCGGCTTCCTCAGCTCGCAGAAGGAGAGCCAGGCCCGCCAGGAGATCGCGAGGTTCTTCGCCAGGAAGGAGAACAGGAACGGGGAGATCGTGCCAGAGCTGAACAGGACGCTGGAGAGAATAGACGCAAACATCAAGCTGATGCGCGTCAACGGACTCGCCGGAAGTCAGCGAAGCCTGTAGCGCGCACCGCGCCATGTTATGCTCCTGGTGCCCGTGGCCGCCGCGAGGTTGACCAGATATATGAATGGAATTAGCAGCGCGATCAGCGCCGTGTCTGCACGTGCTTCTCCCGCCCTGGCGAATGTCTTCCACACGCTGCGTGCCGCATGGAGCAACAGGACCAGAAAGATGGGCGAAAGCAGCAGGGTTCCGATAATGCCAGTCAGCAGCACCAGGATCTCCGCTGAGTAGTACGTTATGCCATAGTAGAGGACGCGCCTGTTGCCGAGCACCGACAGGCTCGTCTGCCTGTTGGCCCACTCTGCAAATACCAGGAGCGTGTCGTCGCAGGCTATCCTCATACGCGCCTCAGGAACGTATGCTATCTTAAGCCCCTTCATCTTGCAGGTGTTTGTTACCGAGATATCGTCAGACACAGATCTGCTCATTCTCTCCATAGCGCGCCTGTCCATGAGCGCCTTCCTGAAAGCCAGGGATCCTCCCCATCCGAACCTGGTCAGGCTCGATTCCATCAGGCTGTTGCCAACGAAACCCCATACCATCTTTACCCTGCTCCAGAACCCCGCTTTGGGCTCGAAGAACGGATACGAGGTGGAGATGCCAACGCGCTTGTTAGAGAGCGGTGCGATCAGTCTGCCCAGCCACTCCCTTGAGAAATTAACATCAGAGTCTGCCACCACATACACTTCGAAGCCTCGCAGTCTCTTCATCGCATGCAGGAGCGCGCGCACCTTTCCGCTGCCAGCGCCCCGCGGCCCTGAGGCGACCATCATGCTGACACCACTCTGCCTTATGGCGGCTACCGCACCGTCGGTCTTCGCGTCCACTATTGCGACGACGGAATACCTTCCGTATGCCTGTGCTTTGAGCGATTCAAGGTTCTGCCTCAGGCGCTTCTCCTCGCCCTTGCATGGGACCATCACGAGCACCCTGGGCCTGTATGTTTTGGATCGTGTCTGTGTGTCATCAGGCTTCCTAAGCGTGCCGTTTATGTCCATCGCGAGCAGGCAGAGGAAGACAAAGGTTACAAAAGTCAGGTACGCGTCCAGAAGCAGTGACATGCGGCTTACTTGGGCTCTAACGCTTATATTCCTGAGCGAGTGCGCACAAGCTTTTTATTGGTAAGCAGAGAACACCTTGCATGGCCTACAACACCTTCCTGACGCTGCTGGTGCCCGCATTGATCACGTTCATAATCACGCTTGTCAGCACAAAGTTCGTGATAGGCTACCTGACATCTTCAGGCATAATCATCGATGACAAGAACAAGGAGAAGAGCGTGCCTCTTCCGACGAGCGGCGGAATAGCCGTGGCGTTCGGGATAATAGTTGGAATACTAGTCTATGCGTTCGGCGGCACATTCATCTTCACTCCGGTGGTCCAGATATCTGACCTGTTCGCCGTGGGGCTGGCCATCCTTCTCATCGCGCTCGTCGGGTTCCTCGACGATATACACATCAAGGCAAGGAAGGTGATGACAACCGACCTGCTGGACAAGAAGCAGGGGCTTAGGCAGTGGCAGAAACCGCTCCTCACAGTGATAGGCGCGCTGCCGCTCATGGCCATCAATGCGGGGGTGAGCGTTGTGGCTGTACCTTTCCTTGGCACACTGGACCTGGGCATAGCCTACCCGTTGGTGGTGCTGCCGCTCGCGGTGGTCTTTGTGTCCAACGCGTTCAACCTGCTCGGCGGATACGACGGACTGCAGACCGGAACCGCGCTCATCGCAAGCATCGGGTTTCTCATCTATTCTATCTTCTTCGGGAACTACATAGGCGCGCTGCTCTCTGCGATACTCTTCGCTTCAGTGCTCGCATTCCTGCCATTCAACACATACAGGGCCAAGATAATGCCTGGAGACAGCTTCACCTATGCGATAGGCGCGATCTTCGTAGCAATAATGGCGATGGGAAACGCTGAGGATTTCGGAGTAATACTCTTCATACCCTGGATAATAGAGTTCTTCCTGCACCTCAGGAAGAAGTTCCACACCACCGACCTGGGCGTGAGGCAGAGGGACGGAACCTTCAAGGCTCCTTACGGCAGGAAGATATACAGCCTCACCCACCTTGTGATGAATCTCAAGAGGGCCACTGAGATAGATATCGCGCTCTACCTGTCGCTGCTGGAAGTCGTCTTTGTGCTCCTGGGCTTCGGGCTCAAGCTCGGCGGGTTCCTGTAGACGATCCTCTTGGAGAAGAGCACGTCCTGCTTCTTGATCAGCGTACTCCTGCCAGCGTGAGCCGCATACCTCGCCGCCCTGTTTGCCATCAGCTCGGTCAGCTTCTCGAGCCTGCGTTCAAGGTCGCGGACAGCATCTTCGGTTACCCGCTCTGCGCCCGCCTCTCTTATGAACTGCTCAATATCGTAAAGACTGAATGCCCTCTCCCCCAATCAAACACCGTGATTCAGAAAATGTGTAGTAGCTATCCCTTAATTAGCTTTAAAAAGCATCCCTGGTTGCGTGAGTAGTGGTATTCACTTCTGCGCTATCTGACGCACAGAGAGCCCGCTATCCACGCTCGCTATAACATCGAAATCCTTGTCTGCCGCAATGAGAGTTGCGTTTCTTTCGGCGGCTTGCGCCGCGATGAGCAGATCTGGCAGCTTTACCGTTTTCCCCTTATTGCTGAGCAGAGCAAACGAAGCAGAGGCGCGTTTCGCGTCTCTTGAAGTAAGCGGTACGACTGGAAATGCCGCCACTTCTCCAGGAATTCCTCCTTTTCTCTCCTTTGCTTTCAGCCCTATGAGCACTTCAAAAACACTTATCGGGCTTACGTTCGCGCTCTCCGAACTCTCGATGGCGTCTTCTACTTCTTCATTGCCGTGCATCAGCTCCACAATCGCCGAAGTGTCGAGAAACAGCTTCATGGCGCACCACCCCAGCCATATCTTCGCGTCCTGTCTATCATGCGCCTCATCTCTTCAGCTTCTTCATGCGTTAGTACCCCTGCTACTCTCAGAAGTGCCCTTTTCCCGGACTCTGCGCGCTTTGCCGATAGTTCTGCTAGCAGCTCGCTAAAGCTTTTCTTGCCTTTCATCCTCGCCAGTCTGTTGTACACGTCATCTGTTATCATTATGGTTCTCATACTATCTATATATGTATACAGATACAGATTATTATATCCTTCTGCGCACCCATTCCATTACTTATAGCGCAGAAGCGCTCCGATTCCCTTGAATCCCATGATGAACTCCTTCCCAAGCGAGCTCTCGCTAGAGACGAACACTGTCTCTGCTCCGTTGCCGTCCGCAAGGTCTATCAGCTCCTCTATTGCGTCGTGCTCCTCTACCACCGAGAGCGTGCCGCCGTCATCGTGCTTTGCCTGGCGCACGTCTCCGAACTCTGTCCTCTCTATCACGTTGCCGCAGACGCTGCATTTGTACTTCACGTTAGCTATCTCTACAGTGTCGTTGAGTATCAGCGTGTTCGCCTGCCTCTTCTCCAGTGCGACCCTCGTCTTCTCGTATCCGTACACGGCCAAGCCTCCGCTAGCGACCTCTCTCATGAACCTCTCCAGAACCTTCCTCTCCTTCGCTGCCTCCTGCTCCTTGAGCAGGTCTCCGGCCTTCTCTACTATTTCGTTCAGTCCCGTCTCATCGGTGTAGCCGGTGTCGTAGACGCCCAGTACCTTGATCTGGTAGTTGAGCGCCTTCGCCTTCACGAAGTTCTCTTTTGTGGGTCCCGGACCGCCGACTATCAGCCCGAGTTCCTTGAACTCACTCCTCAGGAAAATCTCGTTTATGACCTCGCTCACCCTTCCATAGTAGTCCTCTATGCTCTCCTCAATAGCCCGCTTGAACCTGTTCGCCGACTGCCCGCCCTTCTTCATCTTTGCGTGTGCCATCGAATGTACTTTCTTTATCACCTGTATGTGAGATCCGCGCAGCGTCGCTACTGTCGCCTCCCTGCCGTCGAGCACCACCATCACGTACGTGTCCTTCGTGTCCACCATCGCCTCTATCGGATCCAGCACGAAGGTGGAGTCGCATCTGTATATGTTGACCTTGAGCGGCTCCGGAGGTTCCATCGAGAAGAGCTCGATGTCGCTCTTGCTCTGGTCGTTCGAGACGTTGCCCGCGAACACCACGAGACCGTTCTCTGGAGTCTCGCGGTAGAGCTTCAGGTACTGGAGTATCTTGTCGATTGCGCCGAGGACGTTCGTCCTTGTCTGCTTCGACTTTATGTTGCTGCTGGTGCTGTACTCGTTCCTCAGCCTTGATACCTCTTCGTTGATGTTGTAGCCCGCTGGTATGTAGACGCTTACCAACTGCGTCCCGTAACCGCGCACCGACTTGAGCCTCTTTATCTCCTTGAGCAGCGAGTACTCTTTCTTCATGGCAGTCATCTACTTAGTCTTTCTAGCAACTATCATAAAATGCCTGCTCGTATCGACAACCGCAGATACCTCACGTGCGATACTGTTAACCCTCAGCCAATTGTCCCATGCCCTTTCGTCTTTCGCTAATTTCCTCACATACTCGTCAGACCACGTTGCACTCAACCCTTGTAACCCCACACTTTTCAGCACTTTGGCGTTCTCGATCTTCGAGAATAGCGTGCGCATCTCATTCAACGTAAAAAAGTGCGCGTAATGCCTACCGCGCCACATCGTGTCCTCCCCTTTTGTTGCAAGGTCCATTATGCGCCTCGTAAGCCGAATTTCCGCAATACTGCTCTTCATCGACCACAACGGCGCGGATGCAAGCGTACCCCACTTGCCCATCACAGAGACGAATATTGGCGAGTTCTTCTTGGCGACTCTCACCAGCTCGGAAAGTGCTTTTAGCCGGCCGCCTTCGCTGGAAATATGAGACAGCGGTCCTCCAAGACACAGCACGGAGTCAAAAGTGCTTGATGGGAATCTTGACAGGTCAAGAATCGAGCCCACCTCGAAGCCATCGAACCTACCAACAACCTTCTCTGCTTTGGCCTGCTTTTCAGCGAAAGCGACGTGCTTGGCGGATAGGTCGAAGAGGGTTGGCCTGTAGCCGTGTTTGGCAAGATAGATCGAATACCTACCCGGTCCTCCGCCAGCATCGAGTACCTTCCCCTTTTTCGGCAGAAACCTCTTCATGTAAAGCAGCGTGGTTTCAAGCTCGAGCCAATTGGATGGTTTTTCTACCAATCTTTCCCACTCGTGCTGTGCGTCAGAATAGATTCTCCGGCTTAGGGCGTCGGCCCGTTTCTGCTCCATGCTACTTGCCTATTATCTTCTTGCCCATGTAGGGCACAAGAACATCGGGAACGGTGACCGTGCCATCACTGTTGAGGTTGTTCTCAATTATTGGTATCAGCGCCCTAGGTGTAGGCACACCTGTCGCATTCAACGTGTGCGCATACTTTCTCTCGCCGCCCTCCTCGTACCTTATTCCAAGTCTTCTGCTCTGCCAGTCTGTCACGTTGGAGCAGGAAGCTACCTCGCGGTATGTCTGCTGGCTTGGAATCCAAGCCTCGCAATCGTAGGATTTTGCATCTCTGGATGATAGGTCACCGGAGCATATCTCTATGATCCTGTGCGGTATTCCTAACGCCCTCCATATCTCCTCGATATTGCCTATCATCTCGTTGAAGAACTTCCACGAATCCTCCTGTCTGCAGATCACTACCTGTTCAGTCTGCACGAACTGATGAACCCTGAATATGCCTTTCGTATCTTTGCCATGCGCGCCGAGTTCTTTCCTAAATGCAGGACTGAGCCCTACGTACTTTATTGGCAATTTGGATGCAGGTATCATCTCACCGGCGTGAAGCGCAATCATCGGGTGCTCTGTTGTAGAGATGAGAAAGAGGTCTTCGTCCATCTTCTCCGAGCTATTGCCTTCTGCTATCTCCCTTAAGCTAGAGACGCGATATAGTGCATCTTCAAAAGTTGCAAACGGCACTATCCCGTTATAGACCTCTTTTCTGAGCATGAAAGGCGGAGAGATTGGCATGAACCCCTTCTTTGCCAGAAGGTCCGTGCTGAATCTGAGGACCGACTGTTCAAGTAGCGCAAGGTCCCCTTTCAGATAGAAAAATCTGGCGCCCGAGACCTTGGCTGCGGTTTCTATGTCAATAAACCCTAGCCTGTTCAATATTTCTTCATGCGTGCCATCAGGTTTACCTTCCTTTGCAGTTCCCCACTTCCTTATCTCAGGGTTTTCGCTATCGTCTTTGCCTTTAGGCACGCTGTCGTGCGCGATGTTCGGAATGTTCCAGAGAAGATAGTCAAGACGTTCCTTGTCCTTGGGTAATGTGCCCTCTATCTCTTCTATTTTTTTCTTGATTTCCGCCAGCTTCCCAAGTAGGTCTTTATCAGCTTCCTTTCCTGCTTTCTTAGCATCCGATATCTGTTCGCTGCCTTTATTCCTTTCAGTTCTCAGCTCTTGTACTTCGTGCTCGTTCTTTCTGGCCTTCTCATCAAGAGCAAGCAACTCATCCAGCGGAAACTTGCTGTTCCTTTTCGCGAGAGATTTTTTAATTGCTTCTAGATTGTCTCTGAA
>JAMCYP010000025.1 GCA_023476545.1 Candidatus Martarchaeota archaeon
TTACATGATCTACACCTCCTTCGGGAAGTTCGTACATACAATAAAACTGCAGTGTGCCGCGCACTCTGCGGAATTCGGTTATTTCGTATCCATCTATCCCGTCTGCAAGCTCCCTGGAAAAGCCGCTCAGCCCCCTGCCGGCATCTTTAGTCACAAGATCAAAGTCTAGGTCTTCTGAAAACCTTTGCGTTTTTTGTATGTATATTTTATTGAGCGCAGTGCCCCCCTTGAAAACGAGCGAGCCTTGTTGCCGCGAAGTAAATTCTGCGATACGCCCCAAAACATCCATAAGATGGAATTCTTTTATCACAAATTGGAGCGGAAGCCCGTAACGAACCGCTATGATCCTGCATACTTCTATATCGGTTTCCATAGACCTAGCCCTTTGCAACCATCTTCTTGACTTCCAAAAACTTTCTGCGCGTTTTTTGCGAGGCAAACTTCTGCACGTATGAATCGAATTCCTTCAGCTCTTTTGCGCTCAGCGGATTTTCGATGTATGCCTCGATGAGTTTTTTTTCCTCGATTGAGTATCGTTCCAGGTAGATGCAATCGAAAAGGGTCTTTGCCCTGGTAGAAACGACCAGGTTTCCAATGCTTTCAAACCCTATGGCTTTCTCCTTTAGCGCGACAGCCCTGAACTCGTATGTTCCAAAGCGCTTTGATCCTGACTGGGATGTAGTCACCACGGTAACAACGAAAGGCATCTCGGCAATAAGCCTATGAATATACAAGGCCGCCGAAAATCCTATATAGCCGTTGAACGCGGATTGCGCCGCAACGAACTGGTCCTTCACGGGGTTCGAGGCGTACACGCCACGCTTCAGGCGCAGCGCTCTTTCTGACTTGACCAGCCTGCTCAGAATGGTCTTCAGGGTGGAATCGTCACAGAGTTTCAGGCTTTCAAGCACGTCCAGAGTGATGATTCCTGACGGAGAGTTTTCTACGGCTTCTTGCAGCCTTGCGGTCAAATTTTTCATATAGATATAATAAACAATATGTTTATTTAAGCCTTTCTATATTTAAAGGAGCCGAACGCGCAATGCGGAGGATGGGATTCGAACCCATGCATCCACTAGGGAAACAGGCCCTGAACCTGTCGCATTTGACCAAGCTCTGCCACCTCCGCGCAGGTTTAATGGCAAGTAGGTATTTTTGTATCTTTGTCTTCACCCTTTTAATTCCTTCCAACGATAGAGTATCATGCAGAAGATAAGCGCCGCGACCGCCACCGCGGTGGGGCTCGGGGCCATAATCGGCGCGGGAATCTTCGTGCTGAGCGGCACCGCCATAGCGCTCGCGGGCCCGTACGCGCTGCTCGCGTTCGCGCTCGTGGGCATCGTAGTCTTCATAGTCGCACTCGAGCTGGGCGAGCTCGCGAGCATAATGCCCAATGCGAAGGGTGCGTCATACTCTTACGTATACAAGGCCTTCGGAAGCGAGATGGGCTTCATGACGGGCATGATGATGTATTTCAGCTATGCCTCATCCATCTCAGTCATAGCCCTCGGCTTCGGCTCTTATCTCGCCAACATACTGGGAGTACAGTCGGCCGCTTATGCCATACCGTTCGCGATGCTGCTCATAGCCGGCATATCGGGCATAAACGCGCTCGGAATAAGGAAGGCGGCGCGCACCGACCTCTTCCTTGTTCTGATAAAGATAGCGATCCTGCTGATCTTCATAGGTTTCGCCTTCGCGCTTGTCATGCGCTCTGGAGGCTTCAGTTTCGTCAACTTCCAGGCGTCGCCAGTACAACTGGGCATCGCGCAGCTCTTTGCGGCGAGCATAGCGATAATCTTCGCCTACTCCGGATTCCAGAACATAGCTACATTCACCTCAAGGGTTGAGGGCGGCCCCAGGAACGCGGCCAGGGCGATAATATACGCTGTCCTGATAAGCATCGTGCTGTACGTATTGGTTGTGATAGCGCTCATGGCTCTGGCTCCGGCCAGTTCATTCAAGATAGGCGGCGATCCCCTTGCCTTCGCGCTGAACAGCGCGCACGCCCCCGCCTGGCTGCTGGTACTGACCGACATAGGCGCGCTTCTGGCCACCGCATCGGCGTCACTGGCGATGATGCTCGGTTCTTCCAGGCTGCTCTACCAGATAAGCAGCGACGGCCTCCTGCCAAGGATACTGCGCAAGTACGATGCCAAGCGTGACGTCGCGGTCCGCGGCATCGCCGTGTCCGCTGTGATAGGAGGCGCAATGCTTTTCGCGGGCAACATATACGTCATTGCGGCGATAAGCAACTTCGGCCTCCTCTTCTCTTACCTCATGCGAGGCTTCGCTGTGGTTCACTTCAGGCGGCAGAGGGTTTTTGCAGGATTCAAGGTCCCATTCTACCCCTACCTGACCATGATCGCCATAATCGGCATAGTCGCCTTCATGGCGGGCATGCCGCACGAGGCGCTCGTGTTCGGCGTCGTGCTGCTGATCGCGTTCCTCTCCGTCTACTACATGCTGCGAGAGGTCGAGGACAAGAAGGTCATAAGGGTAAGGCTGTTCAAGTGATAAAGGATGGCAAACAGAGCAACGTCGAAGGCCCAATCAGCGATGGAGTACCTCATGACCTACGGCTGGGCCATCCTGATTATTGCAGTTGTGCTCGGCGCGCTATTCCAGCTCGGAGTGTTCAATTCTGCAAACCTCGCCCCGCGCGCGCCTCCTGGCGCGTGCCAGATCTACAGGCCCAACGGCCCAGGCAGTACAAGCATAATCAACCTCGAGGGCGTCTGCAATGGGCAGCTGCCGCAGTACGTGGCGAGTTTAAGTGGGTTCACAACCAGTAACATAATGGCTGACGCAGCTTCCCTGCCTACAGGCTCTGAAGCAAGAACAATTGCTGCTTGGGTATACACGAATGTCAACATCAACAATATCCAAAGCACAGCTGTCATTCCAGTAATATGGGGGGCATGCGGAACGGCAGAGTACTCGGGTTTAGGAATATGGCCCCCAAGCGTAACATACTTTTATGGTGATTACGACGACGCTGCTTCTAATTTAGGTATAGCAACACAGACATGGACTTTTATAGCGGTCAGCTACCCCGCTAATGGCAACACTTTAGAAGCCTCACTCTACGCAGACGGCAACTCCCAAACAGTGGCTCTTAGCGGCGGTGTACCTCTAAACACGCCTTCTGGGACACAGTTATCTTTTTCACTGCCTCCGTGTAGCAGTGGATATTCTTTCAACGGAATGTTGGCAAATATCCAGATCTACAACGCCTCTCTCTCTGCTCCTGAGGTGAACGCGCTCTATCTTGAGGGCATCGGCGGCGCGCCGCTCAAGCTCCAGAACCTGGTCGGATGGTGGCCGCTCAACGGCAACGCGAACGACTACTCCGGCAATGGCAACAACGGCGTGCCGAGCAGCGTGAGCTACACGGCCCAGTGGACTAGCGGGTACACGCCGCCATAGTTGATCTTATGCTAATAGGGATAATAGGCGCACCAAACAAGGGCAAGAGCACCATCTTCTCAGCACTCACCATGGCGAGCGCAGAGATTGCCGATTATCCATTCACCACTATCAAGCCCAATCTCGGAGTGGCCTATGCCACCAGGCAGTGCGTCGAGAAGGAACTGCACGTGAAGTGCAAGCCTAGGAATGGGCTCTGCATAAATGGCGTGAGAGAGATTCCAATAAACATAACCGACGTAGCCGGCCTGGTGCCTGACGCTCACCTGGGCAAGGGTATGGGCAACCAATTCCTCAGCGACCTTGCGGGGGCGAGCGCGTTCATACAGGTAGTGGACCTAAGCGGAAAGACAGACATACACGGCAATGCCGGCGAGGGATATGACCCCGCAGAGGAGGTGCTCGCTGTGAGGAAGGAGGTGGCGCTCTGGCTTGCGGGCATCATCGTGAAGCACAAAGGGGCGCTTTCGAAGAGAAACGACGGCGAGAAGGCGCTGGTGGAGACGCTGACAGGATTCGGGCTCAAGGATGCACAGGTCAGGAAGGCCGCTGAGGCATGCGGCCTCGGCACCTCGCAGATTGCGTGGGATGAGAAAGAGGCGTACGCATTCGCTGACAAGCTGCTTGCCATAAGCAAGCCCACCGTTGTCGCGGCAAACAAGCTGGACATGGCCAATCCAGAAGCCCTGGAACGTCTGCGCAAGAAGCTTGATGGCTACACTGTCATCGGCTGCTCCGGGGCCGTGGAGCTGGCGCTCAGGAAGGCTGCTGCGGGGGGCATAATAGACTATGCGCCCGGGAGCGCAGGGTTCGAGGTGAAGAGAGAGGTTGGCGCCGAGCAGAAGAAGGCGCTGGACTACATGTCAGATTTCGTAAAGAAGAACGGCGGTACGGGAGTGCAGGAGGTAATAGACACTGTAGTGTTCAAGGAGCTCAAAGAGATAGTGGTGTACCCGGTGGAGGACGAGAACAAGTACACGGACCACTTCGGGAACGTACTGCCAGACGCACTGCTGGTCACAAAGGGTTCGAAAGCCGTTGACCTTGCGGAGGCGATACACAGCGACCTCGCCAAGGGCATGCTCTACGCGATAGACGCGAAGAAGAAGCTGCGCGTGGCAAAGGACTATGCGCTCACGGACAACGACGTCCTGAGGATAGTAAGCGCAGCGAAGTAGGACGGGCTTTATTGCCCCCTCCGTATTAAAAACAGATCTGAACACAATCTTATTTAACCAAACGCGCATATCGTTAAGTGAGGTAATGACGGTGGTCGTAAGCCAACACGGAACGGTGCATCAGCACCAAGACGCAGGCGAGCCATGCCAATGGCAATCGGGCTACCGTTTCAGGCAGGTCCACTAGCCGACCTCACAGGAATCCTGCTTGCATCGCTCAACAAAAAACAGCTGCTAATCCTCTCTGAAATCGCGATAAGTACGGCCACCATAAGCGCGATAATCGATGCAATCTCCCTTGAGCAGAGCATACCCGAATCGACGCTGAAGTCGAATGTCAAGAGACTGCGGGAGCTGGGCCTGGTGTCGTGCGGCGACGGGCAGCCGGCAAGATTGACAGGGGCGGGCGAGCTTGTGCTGCGAATACTTAACAAGGTGGAATAGATGGAAGGCACGAAAGAGATACAAGAGAAGAAGATAGAAGAGGCGAAGGCCGGCACAGCGTCGTCTGCGCAGACGAACAAGGAACCGACGGTGCAGGAGCTAAAAGCAGAGATAGAGAAGCTGAAGGGCGAACTGAGAAAACGCGAACCAAGCGTCGAGCCGCTGCTCGGCGGGTGCTTCAGATGAACTGCTTTAATAGATTTGCAGGAGAGTAGTGGTCTGATGGACGGTTCTTTCAAGCGAGTGGACGCATACCTCGACGCGCACAAGCGCGAGATGGCCGAGGCTCTGGCAAAGATGGTGGGCATCAGGTCCATATCGCCAGAGAGCGGAGGTGGCGGCGAGGGCAAACGGGCAGACTTCCTGCAGGGCCTGCTGCAGAAGTGGGGCTTCAAGGTCAAGAGGTACGCATACGTTGACAAGACAGGAACCAGGAGGCCTAGCCTGGTGACAAAGTTCGGGGCAGGCAAGAAGACGCTCTGGGTCATCGCGCACATCGATACCGTATCCGAAGGCGACAGGTCGCTCTGGAAGACCGATCCGTTCAAGGGCGTGATCAAGAACGGCAGGGTCTTTGGCAGAGGTACAAATGACAACGGACAGGCGGTGATAGCCAGCATCTTCGCCCTCCGGGCTCTGAAGGAGTGCGGGACCGCGATGAAGAAGAGCATCGGCGTGGTGCTCGCGGCAGATGAGGAGCTAGGAAGCCAGTACGGCATCGTGAGCCTGATGAAGGAGGGCATATTCGGCAAGGGCGATTCGGTGGTGGTGCCCGATTCGGGAAACGAGCGCGGGGACGAGATAGAGATAAGCGAGAAGGGCTCGCTCTGGATCAGGTTCACCATAAAAGGCAGGCAGGTGCACGCAAGCATGCCCCAGACAGGGATAAACGCGTACATGCACGCGATAAGATTCTTCGACTTCCTGGACCGCTACCTGTACGAGAAGTACAACGGCAGGGAGAAGCCGTTCCACACGCGCTCAACCTTCGAGGTCACAAAGCACGAGAAGAACCTGGACAGCACAAACATAATACCGGGCACGGAGGTCTCTTACATGGACTGCAGGGTGCTTCCCAGATATCCGCTGGACAGGGTGCTCACGGACATAAGCAGGATAGCCAAGCTTGACAGCTTCGGGAAGGCGAAGATAAAGGTAGAGGTGTTCAAGCGAGAGGATGCGGCAAAGCCTACAAGCGAGAGGGCAGAGGTGGTTGTCTCGCTCAAGAAAGCACTGAAGAAGCTCAGAGGAATAGACGCCAAGTGCATAGGGATAGGTGGCGGCACTGTTGCCAAGCCCTTCAGGGAGCGCGGCATACCAGCTGCGGTGTGGAGTACGCAATACGAGATAGCGCACCAGCCGAACGAGTTTGCGGTGATAAGCCAGATGGTTGACGACGCGAAGGTCTTCGCCTATCTCTGCACCTGACTACGAGCTGACCTTCCTCGAGTATGAGAGTAGGGCGAACGCCTCAGAGAGCGCGATGCATATGATGACAGGCAGCGCTATCCATGAGAGCAGGAGGAAGTCGGACGATGGGGTTATGCTAGGGAACACGGCGGAGAGCACCTCGTAGATCACCACTATTCCTATGGAGTACACTATTGCGGCGTAGACGCCGTTGATCAGGCCCGCCTTTCCGGCCTTGCTCATCGACTTCGACCTTATGCCGACCTCCGCGCCTATCGCGGCGCCTATCACCAGCGGCAGTATTATGTCTCCGGGGAAGAAGAGTATGAAGTTGGATGCGCTGGCAAGAACACCGCCTATGCTTCCCGAGCTTGCAATCGATACGTTTGAGACGAAGAACTTTATCGCGAGGGCCACGAAGAGAAGTACGAGCCATGCGGATATTGGGCCCGCGACGTTCGTCGCGTCATGCTGCGGCTTCCGCTCTCCGTCGTCGGAATCATTGCTGTCGTAGTATTCTCTCACCATGCGAACGCCTCTTCTTTAGATAAACAAGCCAAGGCTTAAATATGTAAGCAGAAGTCAGAGCCGTTTCCACATGCTTCTCCACATCCTGGAGAGTTTGTAGCCTCGCTTCTTGTAGTACTTGTGAAGCCCTGAGTTCTTCGCGTCAACAAATATCGCGACCTCCCTGGCTCCTAGCCTTCTCAGTTCCCTCTCGGCAGAGCGCATGAGAAGAGTGCCCGTTCCTTTTTCCCTGAACGTATGCAGAACCGCAAGCCGGTATATGAAACCTTCCCAGCCGTCGTAGCTTACGTACACTGTGCCAACGACATCTTTTCCAGAGACGGCCACGAGCACCGACCTGGAGTTGTATGCACGTTTCTTGCTGAGGTTTGACCTGCGATCCCAGACCTTGTCGAAGAGTCCCCCGTCAACGAGCACTTTCTTCACTGCGGGGTAATCAGAGTCCCTGTATGCCCTTATCCTAATCGCTATGTTATCGCCATTCAGAAAATGTTCTTCAGTATTGTGCTGAGTATGACCCATCCGTCGCTGAAGGTGCGAAGCTTCCCCTCGCCCGCTGCCCTCTTCTTCTCGGTGCTGGGCACCTCAATCACCCTGAAACCGTTCTTTATCGCCTTGATGTTTATCTCGGTCTCTATCCCAAAACCCTTCTCGCTGAGCCCCAGCCTGGCGGGCACGCCCTTCCTGAAGCTCCTATATCCGTAGCACATGTCTGTGTAGTTGGCGTGGAAGAGCACGTTGACCAGGAAGACAAAGAACTTGTTGCCGAAGACGCGGAATGGAGGTATGTCCTCGGAGCCGCCGCCTATTATGAACCTTGAGCCTGTGCAGATGTCATAGCCTATGTCTATCGCATCGATCAGGAGCGCGAGTTCCTTCGGCTCGTTTGAGAGATCTGCGTCCATGGCCACGAGCACGTCGCCCTTTGCCGCCTTCAGGCCCTTTATCAGCGCCGCGCCTTTGCCCACGTTATCGTAGAGCACCCTTGCGCCCATCCTCTTGGCTATCTCCGCTGTCTTGTCCTTGCCCCTTACGTCATCCACAACTATTATCTCGCTCCTGCGGCCGCTCAGCTGCTTCTTAACCCCCTGCAGTACCTTCACTATGTTCTTCTCCTCGCGGAAGGTGGGGATGATGATTGAGATCAGCTCGCTGCTACCTCTCTGCATAAAGCCCAGATACCTTTTTCACTCCTATATATTTAAAGATAAACTGAGAGGTAGTAACGACGGTCAAGGATTAAATGTTCAGCACGAAAATGGTTGGCATAGCAGGCACGATCCTGAGGAGCAACATAACCCGGCTTGACAGACCGTACAAGTTAAACTTCTCAATCACTTACTGGTGCCAGAGCCGTTGCCAACACTGCTCAATATGGCATATCAGGCCGAAAGGAGAGCTCACGCTTGATGAGATACGCGAACTCGCGAGGCGGAACAGGTACTTCCAGTGGATCGAGCTCACTGGAGGTGAGCCCTTCCTCAGGAGCGACATCGTAGAGATAGCCAAGACGTTCAAGGACGAGTGCAAAGACCTGTATCTCCTGACGATGCCAACGAACTCGCTCTGCAACTACGAGATGGAGATAAAGAAGATAGAGCAGATGGCGCAGCTCGGCATACCCAACATAGTCATAACGGTCTCGCTGGACGGCTACCGCGAGCTTGAGGACAAGATACGCGGCGTGCCAGGCAACTACGACAAGGCGATACGCATGTTCAAGGGCATAAAGGAGCTTGGCAGGAGGTACAACAACCTGCTCTGCGTCTTCGGCTTCACCATAATAAACGCCAACGCCGGCCAGTTCGAGCGGACGCTGCAGGAGGTGAGGAAGGACGTGCCAGGCATAAGCTACTCAGATTTCCACCTCAACGTCGGCCAGGTGAGCGACAACTACTACGCAAACGTAAACAACCCGATAATAGCTCCAACGGACCTCGCGCTCAAGGACGTCGAGTTCCTGCTGAACAACACGAGAAAGGTAAGGGAAAGGGGCGTGTCTCGCTCGCTCAAGACATATCTCGAGATAAGGTACATGGAGGGCATAGAGGAGTTCCTGAAAACGAAGAAGAGCTCGGTGCCGAACCGTGATGGCGAGCTAAGCGTCTTCCTTGACAGCTACGGAAACGTCTTTCCTTCGATAATGACAAGCAGGAAACTGGGAAACACAAGGCAGGATGGCAATGACATCGCGAAGATGGTTGCAAGCGCGAACCTTGTGAGGGAGAAGGAGCAGCACTTCACCGCCTGTGAGAGCTACCAGTCGATACTCGGGTCGCTCTTCAAGCTGTAACGGCGCGGAGAAGAATTATTATAAGGCTGAACCCCGAGCTATATCCAACATAGCCTGATCGCAGAGGAGATTCATGTATATTCTTGGTTTGTGGGATGGGCACGACGCAGGAGCAGCGCTGCTCGAGGACGACAAGGTAGTATTCGCATCTAACGAGGAACGCTACACGAAGCGCAAGCTTGAGATAAAGTTCCCACATAACTCGATAATAGCGGCGCTCTCCTACGCTGACATAAAGCCGGCCGACGTAGAGGTCGTGGCGTTCCCCACGGTAGAGTTCGCAAAGACGCTCTCGCGCGTCTTCCCGTACCAGCAGGAGGCGTACTACAAGTTCCGAAGGAGGAAGATGCTCAAGCCCAGGAACGAGACGATGATGCACTACCTGAAGTACACGATGACCAGCGTGGGCGTGCTGCCATCATTCGCCGAGATAAGCAAGGCTGTCGTCTCCGGCCACCTGAAGAACATGGGGTTCGACAGCTTCAAGCTTCATGCGGTTGACCACCATGCCTCGCATGCGGCCACAGCCGCGTTCACATCAGGCTTCGACCGCGCGCTGGTGATCACTCTGGACGGGCTCGGCGACGGCCTCTGCGGCAGCATAAGCACGCTGGAGAAGGGAAAGCTGGAGAGAAAGAAGGCAATAAGCGCAAGGCATTCTATCGGCGTGTTCTACGAGCAGGTCACAAACATAGTCGG
This sequence comes from Candidatus Martarchaeota archaeon, assembly GCA_023476545.1. GTDB lineage: Archaea > Micrarchaeota > Micrarchaeia > Micrarchaeales > CABMGC01 > JAJYVH01. Next base: position 9,982 of record JAMCYP010000025.1, read on the forward strand.
CATGAGGGAGTTGGAGGACGAGGGCAAGGTGATGGCCATGGCCTGCTACTCATACCCGTTCCCATTTGAGGACAACAGGTTCAAGGACTTCTTCTCGGTCAAGGGAACTGACATAACTGCCAGGTACTCACCGATCAAGCAGTACGACATGCTCAGCAGGATGGCGTGGTCGATGCCAAGGGAGCAGGTTGCGTACATGGCCCAGCAGCTGTTGGAGCACGTGCTTACCGAGTTTGTCGGGAATGCCATAGACGAGTACGGGATAGGCAATGTTGCGATGGCCGGCGGGCTCTTCTCCAACGTCAAGGCAAACATGCAGGTCAGGAACCTGAGCGCATTGAAGAAGTGGTACATCTTTCCGCACATGGGCGACGGCGGCACCGCGATGGGAGCCGCGATGCGGGTGAACTACCAGCTCAACGGCATCTCGAAGTACAGCTTCCCGAACGCCTACCTCGGAGACAGCTTCACCGGCGATTACATCGAGAGCGCGCTGAAGAAGGAGAAGGGCATAAGGTACGAGGAGGAGAAGGACAAGGGCGGCCACGCGGCCGACCTGATAGGCAGGGACGACTACGTCTTCTGGTTCCAGGGGAGGATGGAGTTCGGGCCTAGGGCGCTGGGCAATAGGAGCATACTCGCAAAGGCCGACTCCGAGAGCGTGAAGGACAAGCTCAACCTATACGTGAAGCAGCGCGAATGGTACCAGCCGTTCTGCCCGTCGATGCTCGAGAGTGAGGCCAAACGCCTGTTCGATCAGGTCAAGGGCACGGACAGGTTCATGACCATGGCCTACAAGGTAAAGGACGGGAAACGCGACGTGATGAAATCGGTCATGCACACCGACAACACTGCCCGGCCGCAGATGGTAGGAGACGAGAACAAGAACTACAGGAAGCTGCTAGAAAGCGTTAGGAAGAAGATGGGGCACGGGGTGGTGCTGAACACGAGCTTCAACATACACGGCATGCCCATAGTCATGAGCCCGGAGGATGCACTGCTCACCATGAAGAAGACTAAGACGAAACACATGTTCATAGGAAACTTCTACGTTGAGAACAGAGGTGCATGACCTGTTGCTTGGCTACGCGATAACCGGCGCGGTATACGCTTCGTTCCTGCTACTGCTCGCCTGCGTATACATGGCGAGGAAGGACATCAGCGGGCTGCTCAGGAGAGGCATCGACAGATACTCGCTTGCCATACTCGCCGCGGTCATCGCCTTCTTCCTCATCTTCGCGCTGGTATACGTAAGCCCGGTGGAGCAGCTCTACTTCGACGAGAACATCTACCAGGGAATAGCGATCAACATACTGCATAATGGCAACGCGCTCTGGTGCCAGTTCGGCACAGGACACCTTACCAGCTGTAGCGCAAACGCCCTGTACCACGACCCCGTAGGGTGGTCCGCGTTCCTGGCCATCGCGTTCGCTATATTCGGGATAGGGATACAGACCGCTTACGCGCTAGAACTCCTCTGCGGCGTTCTCTCAATCCTCTTCATCTTCCTGCTTGCCAGCGTAATGTGGGAACGCAGGGGCTTCGCCGCGGTTGCCGCGCTCGCCATGTCTGTCATGCCCGGCCTCTTCATATGGTCCAGGACACAGGCAGACTTCGACCTGCCTTTCATGATGCTCGCAATTCTGACCTTCTTCTTCTTCATGGTGTTCGTAAGGAAGAAGGGCATCTACACGCTTGGAGCTTTCGCGTTCTCGCTTTCTCTCACCGCGTACATGAGGATAGAGGCGATACTCCTTGTGCCGCTATTCGCGCTGCTTCTGGTTCTCTTCGGAGAGCAGGGTGTAAAGCGGGTTTTGCGGGAGCGACTCTCGATGATCAAGCAGGTCATGCTTGACAACACCAAGGTTCTTCTTCTGCTGCTCGCGTTCATACTCCTGCTCCTGCCGCAGGTCTACTACGTTGCTGTGCAGGCGCAACAGCCGTCATACGGGCAGCCCAGTTCGCAGGCGGTGGTCTCGCTATCGAACTTCATGAGCAACATAGGCACGAACTCCAGGTTCCTGGTAGGCCTGATAAACGGCAGCTTATACTATCCCGCCGCCTTCCACTATGCGATCTTCCCCCTCGCGCTTGTCGGGGTGGCGGTGCTTCTTCTGCGCAGAAAGCTGGTCAACAGGTTCGGCACACTGCTCATGCTGGGCCTTTGGTTCTTGGCGTACTTCCTCTTCTACACCGCATTCTACGCGGGCTCGGTGACATACGGGGTGGACTCGCGGTTCATGCTGCAGATCCTTCCTCCCCTTTGCCTCCTGGCCGCGTACGCGCTTATAGGAATAGGCGATGCCGCAGCCATGGCGATGAGCAGATTTAGGAAGAATGCGAGGATTAGGGAAGGAAACGGCGCGGCCTTCTATGCTGTGCTGACGGTAGCATCGATAGTTCTGCTCGTACTGCCTTTCGCCTTCCTCGCTCCGACAGTAGCTCTGCCGCCAAGCGAGATGCCGCAGCAGGCAGTGATACTCAACGCGATGAACACGTTCTACAATAGTTACAACGCCGTGCCTGCCAACTGCCTGGTCTTCTCGTTCACTCCTGACATATGGTACGAAGTGAACAGGAGCTCGGCCCAGATAGGCTACCTGATGGCGTCAAACCAGACGATACACGACGAGATAAGCAGCTACAGCTGCCTTGTGCTTGATTACGGGTACTGGTGCGTCGTGCCGCCATACCATAGCACTACCTGCGCGTATGCGCTGAACCACTTCAAGCTGGAGAATCTCACTCCCGTCTCGCCCAACAACACAGGAGTCGCGTTCTACAGGATACTGAACTACAGCTAGGCTTTTGGCCTTCTGCTCCTTCTCCACACCGACAGCAGTATCAGGGCCAGCACCGCAACTATTGCAGCCCCTGCGGCGTAAAAGAGAATAGGGCCCGCGAGCGCTCCTGGCGGAGCGATTACTACCGTAAACGGATCCATCGAGGTGTAGGAGAGATTGTCTAGAGAGTAAGTGGCGAATGCGGCAGACCCGAAAGACGCCTGGGAAGAGTAGCCAGGAGGTGTGACAACGAAGGTGACGTTCTGCACTGCATATGGCGCAAGATCCACATGATAGCTATCCTGGTCGGCATACGTGAATGACGGGGGAAGCGCGAGCAAGACGTTTGCAACCACTGGCTGTGAGCCTTCGTTGAACGCGCCAACCCTTATCGCGAATGTTCCGTTGCTGAGCGGGGTGACATTAGAAGATATCAGCACCTTTGAGACCGTGGTGTTTCCGAACGGTATGACGCACGGGAATGTGGCTGTGAAGACTGACGTTCCCTGCTGGTAGGCGAGCAGCATGTACGCCGGATGCTCTCCCCTCTCAGTGATGTTGGTGAAGTTGAGAGCAAATGTCACGTTAGAGAGGGGCCCAAGAAGGTTTGCCGTATATGCGCCTACCACTGATTGGCTGCCTTGTATCACAGGGGTGAGCACAAGGCTGTATGCCGAATCGTTCCCGCTGTTGGACAGGGAGAATGCTATCGAGTTGCTGCTTACATTGCGCACCAAGCATTCGCCGTTCAGCGTCACGGTCCCCGCAGAAGCCAACCCTGAAATCGCGAGCAAAAGAAATACGCATATTGCCGTTCTACTCATTGGCGCCACCTTTCAGCAAGAAAGATCCGAGAGTTAAGTATATTAGCTTTGCAGCGAGGAAATCGGGAGCGTGCATGTAAGGTATGGGGCATAGCTCGACGAAGTCTGCGCCGACGAGGATCTTCTCCTTCCCTATTCCCTTCATCAGCTTCACAACCTCGGCAAACCTCATGCCGTTAGGCTCTGGCGTGCCCACGCTGGGCATCTCTGAAGGGTCAAGCACGTCGAAGTCGAAGGTGAGGTAGACGCTCTCTCCTGTAGAGCTGTTTATCTTTCTTATAACCTCATCTGTTCCCATCTCCTGAACGTCATCCATCAGAAGCGTCTTCTTCCTATCCATCTTCTTCGCGTAGTCCGCGTCTATGCTCCTAAGCCCTACCTGGAATACTTCAGGGAACAGCTCCCTGGCCCGGCTCATCACCGTGGCGTGCATGTACCTGGCGCCGAAGAGCTCGTCGCGCGTGTCCGAGTGCGCGTCGAAGTGGATTATGCTTACGTCCTGCTTCTTCTCCTTCAGCGCCTGCAGCGCGCCCAGAGTTATGGTGTGCTCTCCGCCCAGCATGAGCGGCAGCTTGCCGTCGTCAAGCAGTATGCCCACCTCCCTCTTTATGTTTGCGACCATCTTCTCCGGAGAGCTCAGGTCAGGGGCCATGGACGGGAGTGTGTATATGCCAAGCTTGCTCGGGTCGCCGCCTATCTCATAGCTGTAGAGCTCGATGTTCCTGCTGGCGCTGATTATCGCATCAGGACCCTCCCTAGTGCCCGCCTTGTATGTCACTGTTGAGTCGTAGGGAACGGGCAGGACAACAACCCTGGCATTGTCGTAGCTCTGGTCTTCGAGCCCAAAAAGGTTGTGTTCTGGCAGCGCGTGTAGCGGCAGCTTGTCCGGCATAGCTGGCACTTTGTGTCGTTAGAATTATCACTAGTCTATCAGATTAGTTATTTATTATACTTTGTCTGGGAAGTATGCGCATGGGCAGGATATCAGCGCTGCTGAGGCTCACCAGGATAGAGCACAGCGCAATGCTGGTTGTGGCTGTGATCGCAGCAGAGCTGCTGTCGGGAGGTCTTCCGGGAACATACATCCTGCTGCTAAGCGTGCTAACGCCCATATTCATAAGCATGGCATCATTCGCGATAAACGACTACTTCGACATAGAGGTGGACAGGCTGAACTCGAAGAGCAGGCCTCTTGTGACAGGAGAACTGAAGCCTAGGGACGCGGTCTATGCATCCGCAGCGTGCTTTGCGATTGGGATCGCGGCCGCTGCGCTGATAAACACGGCGGCGCTTGCTATAACCGTGGTTTTCGCCGGGCTGGCCTTCCTGTACAGCTACAAGCTCAAGGAGATATTCCTGCTCGGAAACGTATACATCGCGCTGAGCATGGTCATCCCATTCATATTCGGCAACTACGTGGTAAGCAACAGCATCGCCTGGAGCGTTCTCCTGATAAGCCTTATGGTCTTCCTGAGCGGCCTTGCCAGGGAGGTACACGGTACGATACGCGACTACGGAGGCGACACGAAGGCAAGGAAGGTGAGAACCCTGCCACGCGTGATGGGAATGCAGGGAGCCGCGGCTGCTGCGCTGGTGCTGTACGTTGCTGCGATAGCGATAAGCGCCTACCTTTTCGCGTACGTGAGCCCATTCAAGCTAAATCTGGTATATGGAGCGCCGATCCTGGTCAGCGATCTGCTCCTCCTTTATGTCGGCATAGGATACGTTTCTGTGGCTAAGCAGAAGTTCTACGAGAAGACCAGGAACCTGTCGCTGATCTCCATGGGTCTCGCGCTGGTCACTATAGCTGTGTCTGCGATTGCGTATATTTGAAGACCTTGCGCAGCCTGGCCACCTCCTTCTTTACGTCGCTTGCGTAACCGCTCCTGTCGTTGTTTAGCGTGTGGTAGAACTCGATGAGCTTGCCATGCAGCGGGTCGCTGGCGCTCCTCGGCACTATGTGGAGGTGCAGATGGTTTATCGCCATGCCAGCGTGCTCTCCCGCATTTATCGAGAGGTTGTACGAATCGGCATCGAACGCCTTCAGCAGCTTTGGAATCACGATGGAGAGAGTCTCCTTGAGTGAGAGGAGCTCTTCGGCTGAGAGGTCGGTTATGCGCTCTGCGTGTCTCTTGGGTATTATGAGGGAGTGGCCGCGGATTATAGGATATATGTTGTACGCGGCCAGGAACTGCGGGGTCTCGAAGAATGTGGTCTCGTATATCTTCGGGGTACAGAAGACGTCGGCTTTCATCTACTGCCTTCTCCTTGCCCTTGATTTCGGGGCGTGCTGGAGTATGTGGAAGAGAAGCACCACAAGCACGGCAAGGAGCAGTGCCGCGTTGATGAGAAGCAGCGAGTATATCTGGGAGACGTTCTGCTCTATCCCGCTGACCTCCTGCGCGATTCCGGCACCGGTCTGGTTGGAGGAGACGAACGACGACGAGATTACCTTGTTGTCAGCCGCGATGCCCGCAGCGAGGAGGGAGGTGGAGTACGCCTCTGCCGCGTTGCCCGTCTCGTTGGCGCCGCTGGTCGCGAGCGACTGCCTGAAGTAGAACTCGGACTGGGAGGCAAACTGTGAAGGCCAAGTACCTACGCTCGAGTTTGCTATGTTTGCCAGCGTCCTCGAGTAGAGCTGGGAGGTGCTCAGGTTAGGCACGGGCAGGTCGAACGTCGTGGCGTATGTTGCTGAGTAGAGCGCTACCGCGTAGTCGCCGTTGCCGTATGCCTGCTGGGCAGTCTGGAGGTACATTCCGTTTCCGGAGGATCTGGCTTTGTTTATCGCCATAGAGGCAGCGCTGGCCAGGCTGGGTGACTCTTGGACGTAGTTGCCTCCCATCTCCGACGCCGCGGTGTATAGCTGGGAGGACGCCTCGCACCAGCCGAGCGCGGACGCGGCGGTGTATATGCTCTGGATTAGGCCGTCGGTGCTCTGCTCGCCATTCAGCTGCTGTTGTGCGGCGTTCAGCGTGTAGTTTGCCCAATACTGCCTCAGCTTCCCCCCGATCACGAACTCGTAGTTCTGGTCTGTGAGGGGCGGAGGCGAGACTGAGGAGCAGTAAGAGGATATGCCAGACAGCAGGTCTGCCGCGCCGTTACTCGTGTAGTTATGCGAGTTAGCAAGAGTGAACGCGGTTATGAAGTTCAGGAAAGCGAAGTCGGCCGCGGTGTAGAGGTAGCCGTGGGAAGCCAAAGTATCGTAGTTGGCAAGGTTGGAGTCGAGCTGATTTGCAGCCGCGCTGAAGTTGCTCCCGAGCGAGGAAACGGTGTTTGATGTGTAGTTGAGCGTGAAGTTTATGAGCTGATCGAATGCGCTGATGTTGCACTCGGTGCACGTTATGTTGGATGCCCCTGCCGCATTGATATTGTATCCCTGGGTCAGGTTGATCGCAAGCTCAGAGGGCTGCTTGTTTCCGAACGCGTAGGGCAGCGCCTGGGAGACGTTGGTCACAGTCACCACAGGTATGCCGTTGTCCTGCTGCGATATATAGTAGAGAAGGTATTCGAAGGATGAGCTTGGGGCATAAGGCGCGAGTATGAATCGCATGCCGCCCGCCGCGGCCGCCTGGCTCTTGTCGGTGATTCCGCCTATCAGTCCCACTGATCCGTCACTCGCTATGGTACCTGTGGCGGTGAACCCCAGAGCGAGCTGCCTGTGCTGGAGCGCGGCGACGGCCAGCAGCGTGAATGCCAGGCCCGCGCTGGGGCCGGAGACATTGGCGCCGACGTCCTCTATGGTATAGTTGAAGGTATAGCTCTTCTCGTTGAGGCCGAGGAACGACGCCGCGTATGAAGCCGCGGTCTGCGCCGAGACAAGCGTATCAGCTGATACGTTGGCAGGGCCGTCGACCAGGACGCTGCCGCTTCCAGGGGTCACATTCAGCCTAACGACAGTGAGGCTGCCCACGTTCTGGTTGACAAGCACTGCAGGTATGTGCATCGTTGTGACATATGCGCTCGGGCTCGCGGCCAGCATGCTGAGCAGCAGTAGTGATAGTACGACTCTAAAATCAGGCATTAGTCTGCTTTAGGCTGATTAAGATTTAAATTGGTTGTGTCAGGCTTCGGTTATTGTTCTCTGGCCGTACGCCTTCGGCGCTGCCCCTTTTGCTTCCACGGCCTTCGTTATATCTATCACGCCGAACACCCCGTCGTAGCCCGGCTTTATGCTCACCCTGTCCTCCCTTATGTTCTCTATCGCCTCGGAGAGCTTGGAGTCAAGCTCCCTGATGTTGTCAACATTGGCGTTGAGCAGCACGTTCATCTCGGTGCCGAAGCGTTCGACCAACCTATTGTATGTTTCAGACACGTGCTGCGTGTACATTCCCTTGCCGCTGACGGAAGCGATTATCTCGTTGAGCGGCACCGCGTGGACGAAGGGAACCGCTCCCTTGGGTTTGAACCCTTCATCCCTGTCAGCCAGGTCGTTAACCCTGTGCAGCACCCCGAGCGTGAGTTTCTTCCGGCATACAGGGCAGATGTTGTTGTACCTTGCGGCCTCGCTTGGGCTGAGTGAGATGTTGCACCTCCTGTGGCCGTCGTAGTGGTACTTGCCCTCTTCAGGATAGAACTCTATGGTGCACTTTATCTTCTTGCTCTTCATCGCCGCCATCAGCGCGTCATAGGAGAGCTTCTTCTCATCGATCTCGAAGACTGTAGCCTCCCTGCCAAGCTTCGGCAACGAGTGCGCGTCGCCGCTGGAGATTATGGCGTACTTGTCCAGTTTGGAGAGCCGCCAGTTCATGGCAGGATCGCTGCTCAGCCCCGTCTCTATAGCGTATATGTGCTGCGCCTGATCTTCGTACGCCTCCTCTATCGAGTCAAACCCGGACATTGAACCGAAGGCGCCAAACCACGGGGTCCAGACGTGCGCGGGATATACGAAGCTCTTCGGATTTATCCCGTGAACTATCTCCACCAGCTCCGCGGCGCTCATGCTCAGCTGCGGCCTGCCGTCTATCGAAAGGTTGCCGCGCTTCGATAGCGCCTCGTTTATCTGCGCTATGCTCTCCATGTCCGGCACCAGAAGTCCGTTGTGTATCTTCGCCGCCTTTCCAGACCTGTCAAAGAGGCTTGCGGTTTCGCCCTTGACCTTGGGGAAGATGGTGCAGATCTCTGCGCTTAGTATGAAATTGGTGCCTGTCTTGGACCCCTTGAGTCGGAAAAGCCCGTTGCCCTGCGGCTCCAGCGTCTTCTTCATGGCAGCGAACCAGTCTGGATGCGTGAAGTCGGCGGTGCCCATCAGCCCTATGCCCTTCGTCTTGGCCGTGGCGTCCATGTTCTCGAGCGTGAGCTTGTCGCTGCAGGCTCCTGCGTACTTGGAATGCGTGTGCAGTTCTGATATCAGTTCCAATACATCACTTGCTCGCCTTGAGCCCGTTCTGCGGGCATATGCTGTTCTTGCTGTCCGGTCCTATGAGGCACTGGCTGCAGATCGGAACCTGCGATTGGCACACCTTCTTTCCGTGGGTCTTCAGCACGTACGCGAAGTTCTTCCAGTACTTCCTGTCCACCGCCTTCTCCAGGTCCTGCTCTATCTTCTCCGGGTCCGTGTTCCTGCTCAGGCCAATCCTGCCCGAGAGCTTGATCACCCACGTGTCTACGGGTATGCCCTCGACTATCCCGTACGCGTTGATCAGTATCGTGTTGGCCGTCTTCCTCCCTATGCCCGGCAGCTCCAACAGCTCCTCCATCTTTTTCGGGACAGCGCCTCCGTGCCTCTCTTCCAGGACCTTGCACGCGTTGATCACGTTCTTCGCCTTGTTACCGGCGAAGCTGACCCTGCGTATAAGCTTTACCAGTTCCTCAACGTCCGCGTGCGCAAAGTCCTTTGCAGTTTTGTAGCGCTTGAAGAGCTCAGGCGTGACCGCGTTGACCACCTCGTCGTGCGTCTGCGCCGACAGTATGGCGGCTACGAGCAGCTCCACGGGAGTCTTGAAATTCAGGTAGTACTTCGCGTCCTTGTACTCGTTCTCGAGCATGCCTACGGCCTTAGCGGCTTTGCTTCCTTCCAGAAGAGTGAAAGACTTCATCTAAATGCCCGGAGAACCGTGCTGCCCCCTATCTGATCCCTTGCGGGTTAAAAACATATAAGCGTATTCCGAGGCGTAGTATTGCCGAGGTTCCACTGATGGTGCCGTTGTCATTATGAAAATCACGGGGCTACTTCGCCAGAAGTATCTCTATCGTGCTTACCTTGGACTTGGTGCCGTCCTCGTTCTGCAGCTCTTCCGAGTTTATGGCTATGCTCCCGACCTTCGCGTCCTGTATGAACCTGTTTCGGGCGATCTCGGCAACATCAACGGCTCTGGATATAGTGTTTCCTCTGGCGCGTATCTTTACGCTCTTGGCGCCGTTGTTGAACTGCGTCACCACTGCCAGAACATAGTTCATAGCGGGCTTCTTCCCTATGTATACTACATTCTCCGGTATGCTACTTTCAGTCCTCTCCCCAAGTTCCTCCATTTGTTCCGCCATTGTTTCACCAGCAAGCATGAATCGTTCTGAGTGTGTTGCTTGTTGTTAATTGCGCGTAAGGATATATAAAGCATGAGTATGTTCACGCCCTCCTGACGAGCCGCCTGCCCGAGGCTCCGTTGGTTACGGCCTCATGCACCGAGTACTTCTTTATCACCATCGCCTTCACGTGCTCCGACTCCGCGTTGCTCCTCATCGCAAGCCTCTCGGCCTGCCTGAGCTTGCCGGCGTATGCCCTGTATGCGGTCCTTGCGGCGGCAAGTGCGTCGCGCTCGTGCAGGTTCGCGAATCCGTGCGCAGTGAGGCCCTTCTTCTTTTCGACGCTTATGTCAGTGGATGGGACGAAGAGCGCAGCGTCGAAGATGCTCGCGAGCTTCTCGACAAGCGAGTCCGGCCTTCTCTTATCTCCCGCGATCACTACGGGCGAGCCTGTCTTGGTTATCTCGTCGACGAACCACTGCAGCCCGGCAAACCTTCCGGTGGCGAGTTTTGCAACATTGCCGTCGAGGTCCAGGCACGCTACCGCGGCAGTCTTCCCGGGATCTATTCCTACTATGAGATGCTTCAATAGATCAGCACAACGTGGAGTTGGTGTAGCAGAGCGCCTCGCGCGCGGTCTGCGGCAGGGCGAGATAGTGGCAGTTGACCACTACTGCTGGTGTAAACGTTATGTTGTAGTACTGCGCCAGGAGCGCCTGTGTGTTCAATACGCTGGACGATGAGGTTATGCAGCTGTCCAACTGCGTTGAGTTGAGCCCGGCGCCTTCGGCTATGCTGGCAAGGCTGTTCTGCGACATGTACTGGCCTGAGTACGCAGCATCGAGGGCGGAAGCGAACTTGCCGAAGTTGCTCTGCTGCGAAGCACAGAAGGCGTATTTCGACAGGTAGAGCGCGTTCACGAGCCCGACCTGCGAGCCGATCCGCTGCGTTGCCGATCCTATCACTATCTTCACAGTCAGGTTCACGTTGCTTCCGTACATGCGCTCTATATTGCTGGCGTTAAGAAGGCTGTGCACCGCGCCCACGTCATACGGGTCTATGAACCAGTAGACCTGCGTCGGGGACGTATTTGTGCAAGCGTATTTTCCGGCAAGCGCGACCACTCCGGAGGAGACGACGCTGTTGTTCGATATCTGCGAAGGCAGAGCGGTCTGCAGCAGGGGAGTCACCTTCGATGTGTTCGTGTCATTGATCTGGAAGGCGAGCGAGAAGGCGACGTTGTTTACCAGGTTCTTGGCCATCAGCTGAACATACCACGCTCCGCTGTCCGGCAGGTAGCTGACGTGCATGCTGCTTATGTTGGAGATGAACGGTATGAGCGAGAGCGAGCTGTTAACGGTGGCGTAGCTTGCCAGAACGTGCTCTGCTACGGCTTTGATCTGTGCAGCGGTGTGTAACGCGGTGGTGTTGCCGGTGGTATTGTTGCCTACCATCACCAGTATCGGCTTGCCGTACGACACTACCAGAAGCAGCAGTACGAGCAGCACGACGAGGATTATGAGCATCAGGTGCAGGTTGTCGAGTCCACCGAACCTGCCCAGCGGTCGCACCACTATGCCAGGTTCCCTTATCCTCTTAGACTTCGCCATTTAACTCCCAAACCAAGATGGTTCACCATAACCCTTGATGAATAAACTATTTATTTGTTTACAGGGCTTCGTCCTGTTTCTTACGCGGGCCCGGCGGGATTTGAACCCGCGACCATCACCTTAGGACGGTGCTGCTCTGTCCAAGCTGAGCTACGGGCCCACTCTATCAATTTGTAGGCAGGTTTATTTACGCTTTACATCTCGCTTACTGTTGCTATGCCGAGCAGCACGAATAGGTTCTCAAGCGCTATGGTCAGTGAATACACGATCGCAAGCCTTAGCCCCTTCGCCTCCTTGCCCTTTATCACCGGCATTGTCTCGTAGAACCTGCTGAACAAGGAGGCCAGGTCGAGCAGGTAGTCGGTGATGACGTTAGGCCTCGATTCCGCACACGCCTTCTCCACCGCCTCCTGCATCTCACCCATCTTCTTCACCAGCGCGAAGTCGTACCCGCGCGTGGCGTGCGCCGCATCGGCATCCGACAACTGCGACACGGAGAAGTTCGCCCTGCCGAGTATCTTCTTCGCCCTCGCATACGTGTACATGGCATAGGGGCCGCTGTTGCCCTCGAAGTTGAGCGCGTTGTCCCATGAGAAGGTTATCTCCTTCTCCGGCGCTATCCTCAGGTACTCGAACTTTATGGCAGATACGGCTATCACCCTGGCTATCTGCTCCATGTTCTGCTTGTTCGTTATCTTCTCGCTCTTCTGCGCGATCTCGAGGGCACGCTTCGTCGCCTCTTCCAGAAGGTCGTCGGCGGTGTAGTTCCTGCCCTCTCCGAGCCAGTTGCCGCTTCTCGCGCTGAGCTTGCCCTCCTCGAGGTTGACCCTGCCGTATGCGAGGTGGACTATGTTCTCCGTAACGTCCTTGTGCCCTATGAGCGTGAACATCACCCTCATTATCTGCTGCTCATACGCCTGGCTTGCGTCTATCACGTTTATGGCGCGCTTCACGTTGCCGAACTTCATGCTCGTGCCGGAGGGCGCGGTGCTGAATATTGGCTTGCCGTTGGGTTGGTCCATGAACTTCTTGTAGCCGAATCCTGCGTCTATCAGCCCGAACTTCCATGCGTGGAAGGCGAAGTCCTTGCCTATGTACGTTGCCGCGCCGTTGCTCCTCACTATCACCTTCGCGTCCTCCCTGCTTCCCTCGAGCTCCTTCGCGTACGGGGTAATCTTATCGAGCTTGACCACTATCGCGCCGGCGTACTTTCCATCGCTGGGCTTCTCGAGTATGCTGCTCGATATGTCAAGCGCCTTGCTCAGCAGATGCGAGCGCACTATGTCGCTCTCCCATACCATCACGTCGCGGTATATGCCGTAAGCGAACGCGGTCTCCTGGTGGGCCATGACGCACTTCTCGGCCATCTCCCTGCCCGCCTTCGACTCCTGCGAGTTCACCTCCTCGAGCTTCTTCAGCAGGTCGTTCACCTCTCCCTTGATCTGCTCCTTCTGCTGCATCTCCTTGTTAACGCGTACGTACAGCTCGCCCAGCCACTGGTCGAACTTCTTGTCAGGCTTGTTGCTTATGTGGAGCCATCCCCACAGCGCCGTTGCCACCTGCAGGCCCAGATCGTCTATGTAGTCCTCGCGCTCTATCTCGTATGAACACGCCTCGAGTAGGTTTGCAATGACGTTGCCGAGCAGCGCGTTCCTGAGCGTGCCCACGTGCCACGGGTGGGCAGGGTTGGCGCTCGGCGACTCCACTATCGCCTTTTTGTGCCTTCCCACAGAGCTCTGTCCGTAACCTTTTCTCCTCTTCAGCACATCGCGCAGCACGGCGCGCACGTACTTCTTCTCGTCCATGAACGCGTTTACATATCCGTTGGCATCCTCGAACCTTGAGATGTGTTCTGTAGCCTTCGCCTTCTGCGCGATCGCCTTTGCTATGTTCGTCGGACTGTTCTTCTTGATCTTCGCAAGCTTGAACGCTATTGACGAGCTGATGTCCCCCTGTTCCGCCGCGGTGGGAATCGAGACAGAGAGTTTCAGGTCATCTGCCTCCACTTCAGAGTCGCCATACGCCGCGCGTATTGCAGCATCGATTGCCTCGACAAACTCGCGCTTCACGATCAGGCTCGGAGCGTCTGCAAACTCTTTTAAGTCTTGCATGGTAGTAATACGCAGGGGGTTTAAAAAAGGTAAGCGGTCGGTTATTTGAAAGTATACAAGACCAGGGATAACAAGTACATAGTATACCTTCCTTTCGACGTCATAAGGCAGTTGGGGCTTAAGGGAAGCGAGGAGGTAGAGTTCATAGGCTTCAGCGGGAAGGCTTTCCTGTTTGCGAAGAAGGAGGACATAGCAAACCTGCTCATGAGCACCAAGAGCACGGTGAACGCCGGACCCGCTCCCGCGGGGCAGCAGCCTGCGCAGAAGAGGGTCGAGGTGACGCAGGACGAGGTGAAGGTGCTGAAGAAGCTCGATACTCTGAGATATGCTAACCGCACTCCGTCGAATGTTGCGAAGCTGCTGAACGAGAGCGAGAAGAAGACGCTACAAGGGCTGATAAACAAGAAGGTAGTGTGGCTATTCAAGGCAAAGGGCTCGTACAGCATAAGCAAGGACGTTTACGACAAGTTCCTGATGAGGAAGACGGCGCAGCCTACTGCACCGGCGAAGAAGGAGGTGGTTGAGGAGCCTCAGAAGATGGTCATACTGCCGGTAAAGACCGCGAACGCTAATGTTGACAAGCTTGAGACCGATGGCTACATCGTGCTGCCCACTGAGGCAGAGGCATCGAGCCTGTCGCTCTCCGTTGAAGACAGCATAAGGTCGGGCAAGGTGCTAGGCATACGCGCCTTCAACAAGAAGTTTTACATAGTGCTGCGTGCGTTCTTCGACAAGAACAGCGACAAGGTAATCAAGGAGCTGAAGAGCGGACCGAAGAAGGTGGATGAGATGGTCAAGAGCACGGGGCTGAAGGAGGACGGCATACGCTCCATGCTCTACCTGCTCAGCGAACAGGGAGACGTAAGCGAGAGAAGGAAGGACGTGTTCACGCTGATTTAACCGGAGATTGTTCTGGGTCGATAATATGGAAGTAATCGATGAAACTAGAAGATTTGCAAAAGAAAGGGCGGAGAAGTACGGAGTTCCCTCCTTTCCCCACACGGAATACATAGCAACAAAAGGGGTGGAGCTTGCAAGAAAACTCGGAGCTGATGAGAAAATTGTTGAGCTTGGGTGCTATTTAATTGATATAGACCTTGGAAAAGCTTTGAAACAGGGTAAACAGGAAGAGCATGTAAATATGGGAGTTGAAACGGCTAATACTTTCTTAAGAAAATTTGATTTGTCGAGGGCAGAGAGAGATAAAGTACTGAATTGCATTGCGGCGCACCATGGGCAAATGGAACATAGTTGCATAGAAAGCGAGATAGTTAAAAACGCAGATAATTACAAGTTCTTGTCACCAACAGGAATAGTCATATCATTATTTTACCGACCGAAAGAAATTACTTTAAAACAAGAAGTGGACATATTGAAACAAAAACTTGAAGAAAAACACAAACTAGCTACACTAGCTGTTTGTAAGAGAGAAGCTGAAGTCAATTATAAGATAATAAAGCGATTCCTTGACGCAGTAATAGACTGAAGTGAAAACTACAGCGCAGCGAAGTGGTCGAAGATTATTACCAGAAGCGTGAAGAGCGCAACTGCGATGAGCAGCACCTTCGCGCTCACCTTTGGTCCCATCTCCGGGGCGTCGTAGAAGCTGAGTATGCCCGCCTGCTGCTGTGGTGTCGATAGCGCCATTTATCTCACTTTTTGGATCCACTCTTCCTTGACGCGACGGCCGGTGCCACTGGCCCCGAGATCTGCTGGCGTATCCTGACCAGCAAGACGTAGAACGCGTAGGCGAAGAACGTGCTGATGAAGGTGCCGATAGCAACCAGGCCCAGCAGCCCGAATATGACGCCGAATACCAGCGATATTATGTATACGGCGATGAACATGACAATCACAGAGAAGAGTATGCCCCAGAAGTTGCCTTCAGTGATCGCCCAGCTGCTCTTTATCGAGTCCACGACTCCCTTCTTGCCGCTCATCACCTCTACCGGAGCCAGATAGAGCCTGACGAAAAGGTAGATGCCGGGTATCACAAAGAGCAAGAAGCCTATGCCGACAGCTACTCCCACAGCTATGAGCGTGATTATCAGTGTGATATATCTGCTTATCGAGTGGCGTGCAGCCGCGGCGACGTCCTTTCTCGTGTCAATGGTCGCGGAGAGTACAGAGCCTATAACGAATACGTCCACAAGATAGACGACAATTATGCCGCCGAGGATTGGTCCGATCACGGACGTTATGAACGGCAGTATGGCAGTCGGAAGTGTTCCGATGCTTGAAATGCTGTGGACATACTGGGCTTGTGAGAGTATCATGGATGAGAAGATGCTGGCCACCAGCGCGCCGAGGAGCGCGAAGAGCGTGACCGTCCTGTTCCTGAAGAGCGTACTGAAACTGTCTCCAACAGTACTGAGCACATCAATTCCCATTCCAATCCCTTTGATATGATAAGGAAGAACACTTTATAAACAGCTCATCTCTGCGTTGCCATGGCCCCATCCAGAGACCTTGCGCATGAGCACTTTCTCGAAGCTGGCATCGAGGAGACCACTGTCCCTATGAGCTCCTTGGCCTTGCCTATGTTCTCGGCAAAAAGCCTTGTGACCTCTGCGAAGCTGACCGGCTCTATTCCTTCCTGGCGCTCAAGCCCCGCGTCATAGTCGGTGACTACACCTATCCGAGGTAGCAGATCTGCCGCTCGCTTGCCAGCATCGCCTCCGGGTACTGAGTCATGTTGACCAGCCCGAATCCCTGGTTTGAGAAGAACCTAGACTCTGCTTTTGACGAGAACCCTGCGTCTCCTTGCTCTTCGCTGTTGCGCTTTAGAGAGATCACGCTTATGATGACTGCGATGGCGCCCCCCACGGCAGCAGCAGCGCCCAGTGTTATCTCCCCATGCGCCATAATGAGATGTTTATGTGCAGCATCTAGCGCGCTCTGGTTTTCGACAACGCTCAGGCGAATGTGCTCTATCACACTCTGGATGTGAGCTACCAGAAAGGTCTGAAACTTCCCTGTTACCCAGTTGAAGACGCCCTGTTGCTGGCCATTTGTGTATTGGATACCATCGAAGGTCAGCTTCAGCGCAGTGTTGCTTCCAAAAGATATGAACGAAGAGTTGCCCTGTGCGAGCAGTGTGGCGGTGATGGGTGACAACGCGGTTTGCGTCACACCTCCTCCTAAAGTTGCAACCTGTTTCAGCCCTTCTGTAACTATAGGGACCATTGTGCTGTTCCCTGCTGAAAGGGCATTGGAGAGGGATATCTGCGCGAATGTGTTTGTGGTACTGTTCCCTCCCGTGAAAATGGCCCATGTAGTAGGAAGCAGTACGCTTTGCACAAACCCCTGTCCTGAAGGAACAAACTTCTGCAATGTGCTTATCGAGGTTTCGTTTACTACTTTAGGTATGCTTTCGGTAACAATCTGTGGAGCTACACGTGACGCGCTCTTCAACGCTAGTCCGGCTCCTTCCAAAGTAAGTCCGCTAGCGGCAGTTACGCCTCCGACAACAGCCATCGCCTTAGCGTGTCTCTCTATGTATTCTTTCACTGCCATGTAATCACTACCACTCTCGCAGGGCCCTTTAAATACATTGGCGTTAGCGAGGCTTTGCTAATAAAGTAATCTCTGCTAATAAAGTCCGAAATCTGCTAAAAAAGTCAGGCTTTTAAGGCTTTTTTGGCAAATAGCACTATGGCTACTTATAGCGAACCAGAACTTATCATCCCTACGCTCAGCTTGCTCAAAGAGCATTCTGCTGGCTTGAGGATGTCGCAGATAATACACGCTCTGCTTGGGGTATTAGCTCCTTCAGGGCACGATATGGACATAATCTCAGGAAGAGCGGACACTTATTTTAGTCAAAAAGTCAGAAACCTCAAATCCCACGATACCTTGACAAGAAAAGGTTTGGCTACCTACAATAATGGCATCTTCAAGATTACTGATGCTGGACTAAGGTATATTGAAGAAAATGTGCCGATACACGATGCACTCGTCTCTCAAGGATTTTCACAGAGGGATATAGACCAAGAGATTGAAAGCGACTATGATGGAATAATTATAGAAGAAGGTGCAGGAACAGAAAGATCAGCAGTCCAGCGAGAAAGGTCTGGAAGACTGCGAAACACTGCATTAAGAGAATTCAAGAGACGAAATGGAGGCAAATTGGAATGTTTGGTTTGCGGGTTCGACTTCGAGAAAAAATACGGAGAGTTAGGCCGAGATTACATAGAAATTCATCATAGGTCTCCTGTTCACCTTATGGATATTCAAGGAACGCAAACGAGATTGTCAGAAGCACTTGAAAAAGTAGTCCCGCTCTGCTCTAATTGCCACAGAATGGTTCATAGAAAAAGGAGCACGGTCTTGTCGCCTGAAGAATTGAAACACATAGTCATAACTCAAGAAGGTAGGCAATGAGGAGAATAAACGCAGATGTTAAAATAGTGAATGTGGTTGCAAGAGTAAAAACACCCCCTCTTGATTTATACAAGATGGCAAAGGCAAACAAGAACATGGTCTTCGACCAAGACTTGCGACTCGCTTGGCATCCAACTACCTGCGGGCATGGGAACATAACCCTGATGAAAGGAGGCATCAGCATCGCTGGCGCAAGGTCTGTGAGAGAGGCTAAGAAAGAACTTGGGCTTTGTCTCAGCAGGTTAAAATTTTACTACATAGGAGACGGGACTAAACGGCCAACGCCGTAATTAGCTTCTTCTGGTTCTGCTTCACGTCGAGGTTGTGTATCACCAGATGCTTTACTTCCCTTTCGTTTCTTCCCTTTATGTTGTAGATGTAAGTTTTGCCAAATGACAGTATCTTGATACCTCTCTTTCTCTTGTAGAGGTTCAGTATAAACGGGGTTGATTTTATTATAAGTACGAACTTCGCCTTCAGATTGATGACTATGTTCGCAAGCCGTTCTTGGTCTTCACGTGTAAATGGATTCTCTTCGTATTCACTAAATTCTGTATCATAGGGGGGGTCAAGAAACACGAAGTCGTTCCCTGTGGGCTTATACTTCTCAAATATCTTTTCAAAGTCCAGATTCTCAATTTTCGCATTTGAAAGAACCTGTCTGACATCATCAGAAAATAGGCGATCGACCTTGTTTCTAAAGTCCTTATTGTTATAATTCATTCCTCCATATGGAACATTGAAGTCTCCAGAGTCATTGAATCTGAACATACCTCCGTAGCAAAATTCTCTAACAAAATAATAATTGGCCACTTTCTTTTCATCAGGTATTCCTATAAGTCCACGCTTACTTCTGTTCATCATCTCTCTGAAGTGGATATAAAATCCACTTCTGAAAGCAGTTTCTATATTCTGCTTTATACTATCATTGCTGAAGTTATTTTCAGAATCAAGATCCTTCTTGATGTGCTTAAGTTTTGCTATCACGTTTTTCTGCATTGTTTTTAACATGTTATCCCGGTCTAAACAGAACTTATTGTGGAATAATCCATTGAAAGCTAAAATCTCCCCATTGAAGAGCTTCACAATCCTGTTTTCGAGTTCAATATCGTCAATCTGGTTCCGTTTGTATTTGTTATATAAGTCAAGGAACTTGTCTCCGAAATTTGCCATATACTCATTGATGCGTTCCCAATACTTGACATAATAGTAGAGTTCTTTCTTGAACACCTCTCTCTGCTCACCATTGCAGAGCAATTTGTATATTAGCATCAGTTCTTGCGACCTGTCATTTATTACGGCATCAGTTGGTTGCAAATGGAAGAATAATGCGCCTCCTCCAAAAAATGGCTCAAAATATCTATCAAACTTTTTCGGTATAATCTTCTCAATGTATTTGATTTCGGAAGATTTACCTCCTGCCCATTTTATAATAGGTTTCACGTTAAACACCGAATAGATGTGTGGCTAACGCTAACAAAGAGGCATCACCCAAAAGCAAAAGAGAGCTATCTCTTGTTATGCGTTTTAGCTCGTACGCAGTTCTACTAAAAAGATTAGGTAAGAAAAAGGATTTATTACTTGCTATCCCTTTCATTTTTTCGCCCTGACCTTCATCACCTCTTTCCCGTTCTTGCCATTCTTGACATACGGCTTGTTCCAATAAGGAGACTTACAAGCAGGATTAGGGCATACAGTAGGCAGTTCATCGGTTCTGGGTATCCATTCGTGTCCGCACCTTGTGCAATGCAGTTTATGCTCGAACTCAAAACCACAATGAGGGCACTTAATCATATTGAGGGGTTCGATGCTATTGCTTTTAACCTTTTCGTTATTGACTTTAGCCATATATACCTCTCCTCAACCTTTATAATATATTATTCAAGGTATATAAAACTATCTTCTCTTTATCGGACTTCCTCAACTATACTGATAGGTATATATACCTATGAGTATATAGTTATATCGAAAGGAATGGTCTTATGGAATACCAGAAATTGATGCAGATAAGGAAGGAGAAGGGTAAGGAAATTGCCTCTACCAAGAAGGTGAGGCGAGAAGGAAAATACTGGATAGTCCCTTCACAAAGCAGAGACGCACAATACAGGGTTGAACTGACCATAGCGGGAGCGACCTGCACGTGCCCAGATTACGCCAAGAGAGGCGTAAGGTGTAAGCATGTCTGGGCAGTGGAATACACCATAGAAAAGAAAACCAACGTTGATGGCTCAACAACGATAACGCAGACCAAGCGCATAACCTATCCGCAGAACTGGTCTGTCTACACACAGGCGCAGAACGCAGAGGTAAGGCTCTTTGACGGCTTGCTGAAAGACCTTGTCCAGAACGTGCCAGAGGAGGCGCAGACTATGGGCAGACCACGCATACCTCTGAAAGAGGCAGTCTTTTGCTCCATACAGAAGGTCTATTCTGGGCTTTCAAGCAGAAGGGCACATTCGCTATATGAGTTTGCTCAGGAAAGACAACAGATAGTGAAAGCACCTAACTACAACACGATAAACTTGACCCTGAACAGACCTGAACTGACTCCTATACTGCATAACCTTCTTGCCATATCTGCGCTGCCCCTACGAAGCATAGAGACCACTTTCGCAGTAGACTCTACAGGTTTCAGGACTAACCGCTTTAGCGAGTATGCAAGCGACAAATACGGCACTCCGAAGATGCACGATTGGGTAAAGTTACACGGCGTCTGCGGAACTACCACGAACATAGTGTGCGCCGTGTCGGTAAGCCCAGAAAGGTCGGGCGACTCTCCGCAATTAGAGCCTCTTATCAGGGAAACCGCACAAGCAGGTTTTCAGATAAAGGAAGTCCTTGCGGATAGCGCCTACGCCTCACGCAAGAACTATGAAGTCATAGACGAACTCGGCGGAACTGGCTACATACCTTTCAGGGCATACACAAGCGGAAATGCACGAGGCAGCCTTATATGGAAGAAAGCATTTCTGTTCTTCCAGAACCACGAAGCAGAGTTTATGGAGCATTACCACAAGCGCAGTAATGTGGAGACCACGTTTATGGCGATAAAGACAAAGTTCGGCGACACGCTCAAGTCAAAGAACGAAATAGCGCAGGTGAACGAACTCCTGTGCAAACTCATAGCTTACAACCTTTCAGTAGTGATTGCGGAGATGTTCAATCTGGGCATACAAGCAAACCTCAAGTAGAGCTGTTAAGTATTTCCGAAAAGAACCTTTCGGCACTACTTCGTTTTGGGCAATATGTAGCACTTATTGGAGATGTTATCCGTATTCTCCCATCCCTCTTATCTTTGAAGACAACAAGTCCATACACTTCAACTCTACCTCGTCTTCGAATTATTTTGAATCCAGCCATAGATTACCCTATATGACTTGCTCGTAAAGTCTTAAGAATGCTAATTTAGCAAGTCAGAAATCTGACTTTATTAGCAAAGCCCGTTAGCGACGGCAGCGACGCTGCGTCTGCCTATTTCTTCTGCTTTCGGCCAGTGGACTTGCGTCTTCTGTAAGCGAAGACAGCTATAGCCGCCACCACAACAATAATAGCAACACCAACAACCAGGGTAGTCGCTCCTTCGCCACTTACACTCACGAAGTAGTTGTCGGAGCCAGAGAACTGCTGGTTCACGGCGCCGTTGGGCTGCTTCCACTGCTCGTAGAGCGTGACCGGATAGTTGCCCGGCACTCCTTGCGAGTCGACGCTGACCAGGAAGGTCACGTTCTGCGTCGCTCCCGCCGGCAGGCTTGCTATGTATGCGGTGCTTGCCACGGGCGTTATCGGATAGCTTGACTGGAGGCTGAGCTGCACCTGCTGCGCGGCGCTCGTCCCGGTGTTCGTTATGGTGAAGCTGACAGGCACGTCGGTCGCCCCTGGGCCGTAGCTCGCTCCGGCTCCGGTGCCTATGCTGAACTGCGCTGCTGGCGCGATCGAGATGTTTATTGGCTGCGTGCTCGAGAAGCTCTGGCCCAATGTCGAGGAATAGTAGGACGTAGACGCGACGATGTTCGCGATGCCGACGTTCTGCGACGCTATGAGGAGCGGCTCGCTGACGCTGGATCCCTGGGTGAGGTTGGAGATGAAGAAGGTGGTCACTGAGCTGAGTATGCTTATTCCAGGTCCTCCAGAAACCGCCACGGTCACGTTCCTGGCTGTGCCATAGCCAGCGTTCTCTATCACAAGGTCGACAGTCTGGTTCTGGCCGCTGTACAGGGCGGACGGCTCCGGGCTTGACAGCAGCACCTTTATCGCAGGCTTGTTCTGCACATAGAAGCTAACGGGCATCGATGACGACGCCACCACCTCTGTGGCCCCCAGCCCATAGTAGCTGGCGTTGAAGTGCACAGTGTAGGTGCCTGAGGGAGTTGTGGCCGGTATCAGGAAGGTGTAGTTGTAGTATGGCTTGTTCACTCCGGGGTTCACCTCGAATATGTCTGTGCTGTTAGCCGGAGACATGTTGAATATAGGATAGCTGCCGCTTGCCTGAAGATTGACTGTTTGTACGAAGGATCCGTAGGAGTTGTAAAGTTGGAAGCGTATGGTCGCGCTTCCACCAGCCACTACTGGATTCGGAGACACCGACACGTTATGTAGCGATAACGCGTTGTCAAGAACAGACTGTGCGCTAACCGCGCAAGTGAGCGCGAGGAGCGCCACAAACACCCAGAGAATTTTCGTTTTCATCTATTTCACCAAGCATGAAGAGTATATCAAGCCAATTGATCGCTAGTGTTCTTGAAGAATATGAATGCAAGCGCGACCATCAGCCCCGAGAAGATCAGGAGCACTGCGGTGTCAAGCAACAGACCCCCTATAGGGAGCGAGCCCTTGATCATTATGTCCCTGACCGCGTTTACCGCATAGGTCAGCGGATCTATGACCGCGACGCCCTGCAGCACAGGAGGCAGGAGCGATACCGGTACGAACGCTCCTCCAAGGAATGCGGCCGGCATTGTAATCGTTTGCCCTATGAGCGCGTATGTCTGGAGCTGCTTGGCCCTGACCGCAAGCGCTATCGACAGAGCCCCGAAGCCCAGACCCACAAGGAAGATTATCCATATGAGCTCGAGCAGACCCAGCAGGCCCGCGGCTATGGTAGCACCCAGGAGCAGGCCTATTGCAAGGCCTATGTAGGCGCTGATCAGCGACTGCATCGTCCCGTACGCTATCTTGCTCAACAGTATTGAGAACTTGTTTATCGGAGTGGTGAGGAATGCCTTCAGGTTGCCGAGCTCCCTGTCGCTTAGCACGGTGAATCCTGCGCTGAAGACGGACCCGAATGCTGCAACCATGATCACTATACCTCCTACAACGAAGCTTTCGTAGTTGCTAGCTGCGCCGTAGGCGTAGTTGCTAACCACGGGCACGGGGTCTGAGGGAGCGGCAGAAGAGGCAAAGGCGCCGGAGGTTATCTCGCCGCCGAGCTGCGCCGCCTCCTTGCCCACCACGCCGTTGACCACTGCGACTGACTGCGGCTGCGCGTTATCAAGATACACATACACGTCGGGTTTGGGAATCATCGAACCTGAAAATCCGCCGGGTATGACTATGACTGCGGCGACGCTTCCCTGCGAGAGCAGGCCCATGGCCGCCTGCTGCGTCGTCGAGCTCACCACCTCCAGGCTGTTTCCGGATTGCAGCGCGTTGATGAACTGCAGCGAGAGCGGGCCGTTGTCGTAGTTAACAATAGCCACAGGCACGTTTTTTGGAGTGCTCCCGAAAGCCCCGAGCAGTATGATGAATATTATAGGGAAGATGAGCGACCTGCCTATGTTGATGCCAAGGTTCTTCTTGAATATCAGCATCTCCCTCAAGAAGAGCGTGTACGCGTCGTTGAATAGTCCCATCTTATCTTCCCCTTCCAAGCATCGCACTTCTCGAGTCCTTGAAGCTTCCCTCCTCGTCCCTCACCGCAGTGCCGGTAAGCTTGAGGAAGACATCGTCTATAGTGGGCTCGTGCATACTGATGTTGTGCGCATCGATCTTGCTGGCTGACAGCAGCCTGAGTATCTTCCCCACCTTCTCCACCGGCTTGGATCCGCCCGAAGCCTCGACCTTGTTGGCGAGCACCTTGGGCTCGAGCCCCGCCTTCTTGAATATCTGTTCCACCTTGGCTAGATCGTCCTTGTCTGCCGCGACCTCGATTATGGTGCTCATCCCTATCTTCTGCCTCAGCTCTGACGGCGTGCCGAGCGCTATCAGCTTGCCGTGGTCGATGATGCCTATGCGGTCGCAGAGCTGGTCCGCTTCCTCCAGGTACTGGGTAGTCATCAGTATGGTGACCTTCTGCTCCTTGTTTATCTTCCTGAGCAGTTCCCATATCTTCGTCCTGTTCTGCACGTCCAAGCCTGTCGTGGGCTCATCCAGCAATATAACCTCGGGCGTGTGCATCAGCGCCTTCGCGGTCTCCAGCCTGCGCTTCATGCCTCCTGAGAACGTACCCGCGTACGCCTTCCTGAAGCCTTCCAGGTCTGCCAGCTCAAGCGCAAAGTCTATGTCCTTCTGCAACTCCTTCTGCGGTATCTGGTACAGCCTGCCGAAAATCATCAGGTTGTCCTCGGCAGTCAGCTCGGGCTCGACCACTGTCTCCTGCGTCACTATTCCTATCTGGCCCTTTGCCTTCTCAGGCTCCTTGAGCATGTTTATGCCGTTAACGCTTATGCCTCCAGAGGTTGGCGCAAGAAGACCGAGCAGCATGTTTATCGTGGTGCTCTTGCCTGCACCGTTAGGACCCAGAAGCCCGAAGATCTCGCCCTTCTTGATCTTTAGGTTGACTCCGTTGACCGCGGTGAGCTTGTCGAACTTCTTGACCAGGTTGCTTATCTCTATCGCGTATTCTGACATATTCTACATCATCTTGATTACTTCGCGGAATGAGCGCATCATAGCTTTCTTCGATTCCTTCACTATGTGCCTTCCCTTCTGCGTGAGGAGGTAGTTCTTCCTGATCACGGCGCCAGCTTTCGCCGTCCTGCTCTTTATGAACCCTTCTCTCTCCAGAGCGGCCATTGTGTTGTATACGTCGTTCTTCGTCATGCCCTCCATGATCCAGATCTTCTTGTGGTGCACAGCCTTGATCAGCGCATACGGATATCCGGGCTTCCTGCTGAGATGGGTCATTATCATGACTTTCAGGATGTCTTTCTTGAAACCCTTGCCTATGTATCTGTCCGTCTCTGCCAAGCGCCCACTAGTTTAATTTGAAACTAGTTAAGAGGGACAGATATTAAAGCTTTATCTAACTGATGCGAAGTCCGCAAACAATAGCCTATTAACTTTTAGCGAGCATTTATCTGCATCCTGTGGTTTTGTGATAAACTACTCAGAGATAGAGGACAAATGGCAGAAGGCATGGGCCGAAGCCAAGATATTCGAGGGCGAGGTCGGCGAGAAGCCCCCCTATATGGTTACCGCCGCGTTCCCTTATGCCGACATGCCGCAGCACATAGGCCACCTGAGGACGTACGGAACAGCGGACGTGCTTGCAAGATACAAGCGCATGCGCGGATTCAACGTGCTCTTCCCAATGGCGTTCCATGCGAGCGCCACTCCAATAATAGCGATAGCGAAGAGGATCCAGGACAACGACAAGGAACTGATAGAGACCATGAAGATATTCCACGTGCCTGACGAGGACATAAAGAAGATGGTTGACCCTAGGTACATTGCAGAGTACTTCACAAAGGAGCTAGAGACAGGCATGCACGCCGCGGGATACAGCGTCGACTGGAGGAGGAAGTTCGTGTCAATAGACCCGTTCTTCAGCAAGTTCGTGGAGTGGCAGTTCGGGATACTGAACAGCAAAGGCTACCTGATCCAGGGCAAGCACCCGGTTGGCTGGTGCCCGCACGACAATAACGCGGTGGGCATGCACGACACCAAGCATGACGTAGAACCGGAGATAGAGGTGGAGACTGCTGTGAGGTTCAAGCTCGACGGCGAGGATGCATACTTCGTGTGCAGCACCTACAGGCCCGAGACGATATTCGGGGTAACGAACGTCTTCATCAAGCGCGACGCTAGATACGTGCTCTGCAGCATGGGCGATGACGGAAAGAGCTACTACATATCAAAGATGTCTGCGGATACGCTGAGCCACCAGACGAAGATAACGGTGAGCAAAGAGCTGGCAGGGGAGGAGCTGCTCGGCAGGAAGTGCGCAAACCCGATGACGGGCGCACTGGTTCCAGTATATCCGGGCTTCTTCGTCAAGGAGGACGTGGGCACTGGCGTGGTGATGAGCGTGCCGGCGCACGCCCCCTTCGACTACGCCGCGCTGGAGAGGCTGAGGAAGGATGGCTACCTGATGGATGACATCAAGCCGATAAAGGTGCTTGACGTCCAGATCGGAAGGTCGCTGGGCGACGTCTCCGCAGGGGAAGCAAAGCCGACGCAGCTTGACGTGCCCGCTCTAGCTTATCTTGAGATACTTCACACCAAACCAGACGCAATAGACGACATGCTCGAGTTCGCCACAAAGCTGGAGTACAGGGAGGAGTCGCACTGGGGCAAGATGATAGTCAAGGGATACGAGGGCATGAGCGAACCCGCGGCGAGGGAGAGGGTAAGGAAGGAGCTGGAGGCCAAGGGCGACGCGTTCGACATATACGTGCTGCAGAACGCGCCCGTGGTGTGCAGGTGCGGCACTCCGGTAGTGGTCAAGGTTGTTGATGACCAGTGGTTCCTGAACTACGGCGACGCAAAATGGAAGGACACAACTAAGGAGGCCTTCGGGAAGATAAACATGCTTCCGGAGAAGTCGCGCAACGCGTTCTCCGCGGCGATAGACTGGATAGACCTCAGAGCTGTGGCCAGGGCGAGGGGCCTGGGCACGAAGTTCCCGCTCGACAGAAACTTCATCATAGAGCCGCTCTCAGATTCGACGATCTATCCCTCATTCTATACCATAAGCAATGCGATACGCGGCATAGACGTAGAGAAACTCAAGCCAGAGTTCTTTGATTACGTCTACAGGAAGGTTGGAGACCTCGACGCCGTGGCGAAGTCCACGGGCATAGACTATTCTGTGATAAAGAGGTGCAGGGAAGCATTCGAGTACTGGTACCAGTACACGTCAAGGCACTCGGGCTCCGACCTGGTCTTCAACCACCTGACCATGTACATCTTCAACCACGTGGCTGTCTTCGACAAGGCTTACTGGCCGAAGCAAATAGTCACGAACGCGCTCGTCAACTACGAGGGCGAAAAGATGAGCAAGAGCCTGGGCAACATAGTGCCGCTGCTCGATGGCGTCAAGAAGTACGGGGCTGACCCGCTCAGGATAAACATCATAGGGGCCACAGACCTCCATACAGAATCCGAGTTCAGCAACGCTGCAGTATCTGGCATCAAGGAACGGCTCGGTTACCTGTACGACACGATAGGCGAACTCGGAAAGCTTGAGTCGGGAGAGCTGAAGCGCATAGACTACTGGCTCTACTCCAAACTGAGCGCCAAGATAGAGCACTCCACGGACTCGATGGAGAAGCTCGAACTGCGCGACGCCTACACATCAGTATTCTATGAGAGCATTCTAGAGCTGAGGAGGTACTTCGCCCGCGGAGGGAACAACGTCATAGCCGTGAAGGACTTCCTGTCGGACGTGGTGCTGATGCTGCAGCCCATAGCGCCCCACATGGCGGAGGAGATGTGGCACATGCTCGACAACGACACCTTCGCCTCCGCAGAGAAGTGGCCGGTCTCCGATTCCGGAATGCGCAACGAGAAGGTCGAGCTGCTCGAGGAGCTGGTAGACAGCACCATAACAGACGCGAAGCAGGTCGGCGCGCTCATGGAGAAGAAGACTGGAAAGAAGGCAGCGAAGCTGCACGTGATAGTAGCCTCAGGCTGGAAGAGGAAGCTTGTAAACGCCATAGCAAAGGAGAGGAACATAAGCAAGGCGCTGGAGAGCCTTCAGGGTGAGCCTGCGTCCGACAAGGAGCAGGCGTCGAAACTGGCGGGCGCGCTCGCAAAGAAGGTGAACGAGATAAGAGGAGTGAGCACGACGCAGGAGGAGGAGCTTGACGGGCTGCGCGAGGCTTCGGCGTACATGGCCAAGCAACTCGGTTGCGAGGTCTCGGTGGAGGCCGAGGGCGGTTCCAGGTCGCAGCGTGCTGCGCGTTCGATGCCGATGAAGCCAAGCCTGGACATAGACTCGGCGTGAGTCCCAACAGAAAAACGATTCTGCACGGCAAATTTATATAGCCAGAAAACCAAATTTTATCTCGAGCGGGATGTCACAGATTGATAGGACTGCAGAAGCACCAATGCCTGAGGGCAGGGAGAAGGTAGCGGCGCTCGTGTTCGGAAAGAAGCTCAGGCGGGACGGCACGCTGGACCAGCGCGGGCTCGCGGTGGTTAGCAAGGCCGAGGAACTCTACAGGAGGGCCGGGCGCGAGAAGCTGACACTGGTGCTGAGCGGCGGCAAGAGCAGCAGCTACGTGCTAAGAGGGGTAAACGTGCCGAGCGAGGCGAGCGCCATGAAGAAGGAGCTCGTCGCGAGGGGCGTGGCTGAGGAGAGCATGCTTCTCGAAGAAGGCTCATACGACACTATCGGCAACGTCATACTCGCGTACCCGCTGATAAAGTCGCTTGGGGCGAAGAAGCTTGTGCTTGTAGGCGAGAGGCCGATGATCAGCAGGGCGGAGAAGATAGTCAGGAAAGTGATGGGCGGGGCCTACGAGATACGCACCGAGCCCGCGGACGTGGAGCTCGGCAGGGCATACAC
>JAMCYP010000007.1:0-6364 GCA_023476545.1 Candidatus Martarchaeota archaeon
AGGAACCTTGTTGTTAGGGCCAAGACAGGAACTGGGAAGACGGCGGCGTTCCTTGTGCCGATACTGCAGAGGATCGGCCGCACGCGGGAGATGGAGGCTGTGATACTCGCACCCACCAGGGAACTGGCGCAGCAGATAGGAGCATTTGCAAGAGATGTGGGCGGTCCGCTGGGCATCAGCACAGCCGTAGTTTATGGAGGAGCGTCGATAAACGCGCAGATGAGCGCACTGCGCCACGGCGTAAACATACTTGTCGGCACGCCAGGGAGGATTCTCGACCTTATGGGAAGAAGGGCTCTGAAGATGGACATGGTCAAATACCTGGTGCTGGACGAGGCCGACGTGATGCTGGACATGGGGTTCATCATGAGCGTGGAGGAGATAATCGAAAGGCTTCCGCGCAACAGGCAGATGATGCTCTTCTCCGCTACCGTGCCTCGGGAGGTGGTGCAGATAGCCGAAAAATACTCCAGGGATAGCGGCAGGATAAGCGCTGGTCCAGAAGAGGAGCCGGTGGTCACCACGATAAGGCACGAGTACGCCATGGTGCCGCGCAGGCTCAAGTTTGCGGGACTTCTCGCATACATCAAGGACTACTCGCCAAAGAAGGCGATAATATTCACCAGGACGAAGTTCGAGGCAAATGCGGTCAGTAGGGTGCTGAACAGCCAGGGCTACAACGCCATACTGATGCACGGCGGGCTAACGCAGTCCGCGAGAGAGAGGTCGCTGGGCAGCTTCAAGAGCGGCGCACAGTTCCTCATAGCCACTAACATAGCCTCAAGGGGATTGGACATAGCAGACGTGACCGACATAATAAACTTCGATGCTCCTGACGACCCGAAAGTGTACATACACAGGGTTGGAAGGAGCGCAAGAATGGGCAAGGAGGGTAAAGCGGTCACGATAGCCGATCCAGAACAGAGGGTGGCGTTGCAGGACATAGAACACACTGCGCATATCAGGATGTACAGGATAGACCTCAACACCGCCCCGTTCGAGGCCATAGACCTGCCGATAAGGGAGAGGGGCTCCCCCAGGCACGGGCGTTTCGGCGGAAGGGGAGGTGGTCATCGCTTCCACGGCCACCACGGTGGAAGATCAGGACATTTTCAGCGCTCTTGATCCGACATAGGCATAAATATCTTCTAGGCAAAGCGGTATCATGCAGAAGATGAAGGTTGCGCACTACCCGCTCTCGAGTGGCGCGAGGCTCATCCTGCTTGCTGCGCTCATAGTCAACGTGCTGGCAACGCTCGCATTCGCATCCTCGTACGGGGCCGCTAGGCCGAGCCTGCTGATCCTACCAGGCATATTCCTCACGATCTTCGCAGTGCTCCTTCTGATCCTGCACTTCAGGTACGACCTGCTTGAGAGGTATCCTTACGTGGTGAATCTTCCGGCCTTCGCGTACAGGCTGGGGATACAGAAGAATCCGAAGACCGCGGGAATCGTGATAAACAGAGTATTCGCAGTGCACGCGTTCGCTTCGCTCTTCCTCTCTGTGCTCTACCTGCTTCTATCTACGGCGATAATCCAGCAGACCGGTCAGCATGTGCTGCCCGAGGTGCTGGTCCTTGTCGTTGTATTCATTGCGGCCGTATTCCTCCAGTACAGGCGAATCTACAGGAGCTTCGCCACCAAGCAGTAACTTCAGAGTCCCTGTCCCAACTCGCTAATTTTAAGTAGTTGCGCCGCCATATGCCGCCGATATTGTGAAGGGTCAAGCGCGCAAGGCCAAAGGTCTGAGCAAAGAAGAGATCGCGGCCATGAAGAAGTACCCGCAGGAGCTGAACGCAGGAAAGCAGGATGGCGAGAAGGCAGTCATGGCTGCGATAGCCAAGATGAAAGAGCCCGACCGCTCCCTGGCGAAACGCGTGCACGCAATTGTCACGAAAACGGCACCGAGCCTTGTGCCAAGAACGTGGTACGGCATGCCTGCTTATTCAAAGGAAGACAAGGTAATCTGTTTCTTCCAGAACGCGGGAAAGTTCAGGGCCAGGTACTCGACATTTGGATTCAGCGACAAGGCGAAGCTTGACAACGGCAGGATGTGGCCCACCTCTTCTGCCCTGAAGGGGCTTACTGCCTCGGAAGAGGGGAAGATTCGAGAACTGGTTAAAAGAGCGATAAGCTAAACTCAGAAAGCCCCCTGCGCGATTTGGGTCACATCACCATCTTTACTAGTGACATAAGCAGTTCTTTGTTGTCGCTCTCCGACGCCTTGAATCTCTTTCTAGTTCCGCACTTCTCGCATGTGTACTCTATTGTGTACCCGCCCTTGTCGTAAATCGCGCTCGCGGGTCTCATCCTTCCCTTGCACCCCGACGCCCTGTCGCCCGGGTTGTTGTCCACGTGTAGGCTCCACAGGCAGTTCGGGCAGTGGTCTGTGTAGCCACTTCCCCTGACCTCCGTTCCGCAGTTGAAGCAGATGAAGTCCTCCTTGACGCGGGTGAATCTTCCTGGTTTTCCGGTCATCTTCCACTTCCCACAATCATCTTCTGTACCCTCTTAAGCGATGCGTCGCTGGCGCGCGGACCGAGAAGCGTGCTCACGTAACCAGGATACCTCTTGAAGTATGCCTTCTTTGGCACAAGAATCTGCTTTAACTTCGTGGAGGTAAGGCCGTTCGCCGGATATAACTTCGCATGAAGGTGGTTGGCCCCGGTGCCTTCGAGCACCATGTGCACCCTTGCGACTCCCAGCCTCCGCCTCAGCAGGTTCGCCACCTTCTTCGAAGCGAGGACGAAGGGCGCGAGCTCAGCGTCGCTTATGTCTGAGAATAGGCTCACCATGTGCCTCTTTGTAATGACGAGCGTCTGACCGCTCGTGTTTGGAAATATGTCAAGTATTGCCATGTACCTCCTGTCCTCGTATACCTTGTATGACTGGAGCTTTCCCGCCGCAATCATGCAGAATACGCACTCAGAGCTGCCCATGACGATACTAGGACTTGAAGGTTTAATATGATTGCGAGTAATAGGCTATCCGATGCTAGGCAAATACGATTACAAGCAGGCGGAGAAGCGCATAGCTGAGCTCTGGAATAAGGAAAAGATCTACGATTTCGACGAGAAGAGCGATAAGCCCGTATATGCGATAGATACTCCTCCACCTACCATCTCGGGCAGGCTGCACATAGGCCATCTCTTCGGGCTGGCGCAGCACGACTCCATGGTCAGGTACAAGCGCATGCGCGGCTACAACATCTTCTATCCAATAGGGCTGGACAACAACGGCCTGCCTACCGAAATACTGGTGGAGAAGGAGCACAATGTAGTTGCGGAGAAGCTCGGGAGGGAGAAGTTCATCGAGCTCGTGGAGAAGACCAAGGAGAAGTACGAAGAGGAGTATAAGAGCGTCTTCCACGCCCTGGCACTCTCTGTGGACTGGTCGCTGCTGTACACAACAATGAGCAAGGACGTTAGGATAGCGTCGCAGCTCTCGTTCATGGAATTGTACAAGATGGGTCGGGCGTACAGGAAGGAGACGCCCACGCTCTGGTGCCCGAAGGACAGGACCGCGGTCTCGCAGATGGAGCTTGAGGACAAGAGCGAGAATACGAAGTTTGTATACATAAGGTTCGACAAGGACGTGGAGATAGCGACAACAAGGCCGGAGCTCCTGCCCGCTATCGTTGCCATCTTTGTCAACCCCGAGGACAAGAAGCGGGAGAAGTTGGTCGGGAAGATGGTGGAGGTGCCGCTGTTTGGGAATGAGGTGAAGGTTATTGCGGACCAGCGAGTCGATCCCGCGAAGGGCACGGGCATGGTCATGTGCTGCACCTTCGGCGACCAGACCGACATAGAATGGTACAAGGCATACAACCTCGAGCTGCGTATGGCGATCGATGACTCGGGTAGGATGACTGTTGAGGGCTACAAGGGCATGAAGCCCAAAGAGGCCAGGGAGAAGATTGTCGATGAGCTCAGGAAAGGAGGCTACGTTCTAAAGGAGCAGGAGATCGAGCACGACACGAAGATACACGAGAGGTGCAAGCACGAGATAGAGTTCATAGTCAAGGAGCAGTGGTACATAAGGTACCTGGACCTCAAGGACGAACTCCTCAGGCTCGGCGCGCAGCTCAAGTGGCATCCCGAGTACATGCACCACAGGTACGACAACTGGGTTCAGAACCTGCAGTGGGACTGGGGTATAAGCAGGCAGAGGTTCTTCGGCATACCGTTTCCCGTATGGTACTGCAAGAGCTGCGGAGAGGTCAGGCTTGCAGAGAAGGAGCAGCTGCCCGTGAACCCGCTTGTTGACAAGCCAAAGCTCAAATGCGAGAAGTGCGGCTCTGCGGAGTTTGTTCCGGAAGCCGACGTTCTGGACACGTGGGCCACCTCCTCCCTAACTCCGCTTATCAACGCCCACTGGGCCACTGACGGCAAGTACATGGACAAGATCTACCCGATGAGCCTCAGGACCCAGGGGCACGACATCATAACCTTCTGGCTCTTCACAACGATAGTCAAGTCGTACCTGCACACCAAGAAGCTCCCGTGGGCCGACGTCATGATAAACGGGCACGGGCTTGACCCTCACGGCAAGCCGATGCACAAGTCACTGGGCAACATAATCGACGCAGTCGGAACGCTGGAGAAGTACGGCGCCGATTCTGTGAGGTACTGGGCGGCATCGTCTAACCTCGGCGAGGAGGCGTCTTTCCAGGAGAAGGACATGACGAGCGCGCAGAGGCTGGCGAACAAACTGTGGAACGTTGCCAAGTTCATCGACCAGAACTGCAAGGATTTCGGAGGCCAGCCGAAGGAGATAGACAGGTGGATAACCGCGCGAGCGCTCTACGTGCTGAAGGACGTCACCGCGCTCTTCGAAGATTTCAACTACGCAGGAGCAAAGAGGGCCGCAGAGGAGTTCTTCTGGTTCTTCAGCGACAACTAT
This sequence comes from Candidatus Martarchaeota archaeon, assembly GCA_023476545.1. Classification (GTDB taxonomy): domain Archaea; phylum Micrarchaeota; class Micrarchaeia; order Micrarchaeales; family CABMGC01; genus JAJYVH01. The sequence continues at coordinate 4,903 of JAMCYP010000007.1, forward strand.
CTGGAGTTCGTAAAGTACAGGATATACGGCAAGGACACTTCGGCGAACTTCACCCTCGGTCACGTGTTCCTGCTTACGCTAAAGATGCTCGCTCCGGTAATGCCGTTCGTCACCGAGGAGATATACCAGAACCTGTTCAGGGACAAGCTCGACAAGGCGGTGTCGATACACGTGTCTGCGTGGCCAACATTCGACAAAAAGTGGGTGGATGAGAACAGCCTGAAGCAGGGAGACGCGGCCCAGAAGGTCATAGAGTACGTGAGGCAGTGGAAGCACAACAACAAGATGGCGCTCAATGCGGAGCTCGCCGAGCTCGTCGTCAGCGCCGACTTGGGAGATACCGCCGCTGACGTCGCCGGAGCGATGAACGTGAAGAAGATGACGAAAGGGCAGGGATCTCAGAAGATACCCGACACCGACATAAGCGTGGAGATCACAGGGAGCTGAACTTCCTTACCGGAGTTACTTTTATGATTGGGGCATCGCCCTCCTTCACCGGGTTGGATTTGTAGTATGCGTGCCTCTCCTCGAACATCCGCTCAATCCTTTTGAACTCATCGCCTTTCGTGATCGCTTCAGCAAGTCCCTGGATTATCACACTCTGCGGCTGTCTGGAATAAACGTCAACCACGACGCCTACCTTGTTGTTCGCGGCTATGTTCTTCTCCTTCCTGCTGCCGTAGTCTACTATGAAATAGATGAAGCCATCGTTGTAGAGGTGCACAACGGGGGTGACCTGCGGCCAGCCCTTATCTGACACTGTAGCCACGCGCGCGACATCCTGCTTCTTCAGCAGCGCCTCCTCCTCTTCAGTGAACTTTATCACTGCACGTGCACCTTCTCTGGCCTTATGACAAGCATCACCCTGACCTCTCCGGGCGCCATCATGTCGTAGTGCTCCACGCCCCTGTACTTCTTGGCCAGCTTGTCTATGTGCTCCTCGGCTCCCGCTGTCCTCTGCTCTACCACCTTGCCCCTTACAGAAAGGTAGCTGTACGGGTTGCCGCTGTCAAGCACGACCACCGCGACCCTCGCGTCCCTGGCGGTGTTCTTCTGCTTGACTCTTCCCATCGCGGTATTTATCAGCACGTTGGTTCCGTCGGTGTCGACCCAAGTGGGCGTCAGCTGCGGCGAGCCGTCCTTAGATACCGTCGCAAGCAGCGCAAAGTTCTTTGCATGTATTATGGCTATGGCTTTCTCATCTAGCATAGGATCACCGGCAATTGATTAGCTATATAAACTTATTTAGTGCTTATTATTTATAACTGAGTTATAACTGAGTAGCATGCCAAGCAAATACGAGATCGCTTCCGACGAGACCGTTCCGGTGGCAAAGTCAATAATAGCCAGGGTGCTTGTTGAGAAGTACAACATAAAGGAGACCGATGTGGCGCGCTACCTCGGGGTTGCGCAGGCGGCGGTCAGCAAGTACATAACGGAGAAGAACATAGCCGCGAACAAC
>JAMCYP010000007.1:6374-7857 GCA_023476545.1 Candidatus Martarchaeota archaeon
AAGTACTCGGACAACCTGAAGAAGCGGGTTGAGGAGATCGAGGCCAAGATACAGGACCACAGGGAGCTCATCGACGCATACATAAAGAACATAGCGGAAGGCAAGGAGGAGTACGTTAACGTCTGCGTCTGCACAATATGCAGCGTGGCCAACAACATAATGTGCGCTTTCTCGCACGCCTACATTAAGAAGGCGGCTGTCTCTGACAGCGCCTAAAGGGGGTTAAAATGGCAGTGAACGTGCAGGATATACTGACGGCAGAGGACTACAAGGAACGCTACGGCTTCTATACCAATGCTGACTATGTCGACTTCGAGAAAGGACTGTCGGAAGCGGTAGTGAGAAAGATATCGGCGCTGAAGGAGGAGCCGCAGTGGATGCTTGAGAAGCGCCTGCTGGGTTACAAGGTATTCGAGAGCAAGCCGACGCCGAAGTGGGGCGCCGACCTGAGCAAGATAGACTATAACGACATCTACTACTACAAACGGTTGAAGGGCAAGGAGGGAAAGAAGTGGGAGGACGTGCCAGAAGAGATAAAGAAGACGTTCGACAAGCTGGGCGTGCCCGAAGCCGAGCGGAAGTTCTTCGCCGGAGCCGAGGCGCAGTTCGACTCAGGTGTCGTGTACTCGCACGTGAACGAGGAGCTTGAGAAGCTTGGAGTAATATTCACAGATACAGATACCGCAGTGAAGAAGTATCCGGAGCTGCTGAAGAAGTTCTTCGGTACGGTAATACCCCCGACAGACAACAAGTTTGCGGCGCTGAACTCCGCGGTCTGGTCCGGAGGCTCGTTCATCTACGTGCCGAAGGGGGTCAAGGTACCGATGCCGCTCAACGCGTACTTCAGAATAAACGCCGAGAAATCCGGCCAGTTCGAGAGGACGCTGATAGTTGCGGACGAGGGAGCCGATGTGACCTACATCGAGGGCTGCACCGCGCCCGTGTTCTCGTCAAGCGCGCTCCACGCCGCTGTGGTTGAGCTGGTCGCGCACAAGGACGCGCACATAAGGTACGTTACGATACAGAACTGGGCCAAGAACGTCTACAACCTCGTTACGCAGAGGGCGGACGTGCAGGAAGGCGGACACGTCGAGTGGATCGACGCTAACATAGGCAGCAAGATAAACATGAAGTACCCGAGCGTCTACCTGAAGGGCAGGCGCGCGAAGGGTGAGATACTCTCCATTGCCCTGGCCGGCGAGGACCAGGTGCAGGATTCTGGAGGCAAGGTCTACCACTTCGCCCCCGACACCACTTCGCGAATGGTCTCGAAGAGCATCTCGAAGGGCAGCGGGCTCACGACATTCAGGGGTCTCGTGTACATCGGAAAGGACGCGGAGAACGCGAAGGTTAACACCACCTGCGACGCGCTGCTTCTAGATGACAAAGCGAAGACGAACACGTATCCTTACGTTGACATCCAGCGCAACGACGCGATGATAAGCCACGAGGCCAAGGTGGTGTTAACCTTCGCGTTCTCCGC
>JAMCYP010000011.1 GCA_023476545.1 Candidatus Martarchaeota archaeon
ATATTCAGCATAGACTCGCTAGCGTTCTTCTCCGAGAGCCTCACCTTCTCTTCCAGCTCCTTTAGTTCGGTCACGTCGTAGAGCAGCATGTGCGAGAGCCTATCGTTTATCCTGCTGCTCGTCGCCTTGTAGATCCTTGCCGCATCTCCCTGCTCCCTCACCTCAACAGTGGCGCCCGACCTTAGGGAACTGAGCAGGCCCTCGTCTATCCCGAAGAATTCGTTCAGGTTCTTTCCTATCATCTCTTTCTGCGTCTTCCCGAAGAGTCCCGCGCCGCTCTTGTTGGTCTTCACTATCGCTCCCGCCCTGTCTATCAGCATCTGCGGCAGGTAGGTGTTGAATGCCGCATCAAAGTACTTGGCGAGCCCAACGCTCCTCTCCTTCTCTATCTTCGCAACCATCAGGTAGGAAAGCATCTCGGTAGCAAGCGTCAGTTTCGACGCGGTGTTGATCTCGAATCTGTCCTCCTGCCTGGACAGGAACGTCGCAACAACCACCGGCTTGCCCTCAACGCTCACCGGCATGAGCATGCAGCTCCTGAATCCAAGGTTGTAGTGCTTTATCAGCTCTGGAAATGCAGAGTAGCCGCTCAGCCTGTTGTCCACGTAAGGCTTGCTGGTGTTTACCGCGAACTCCTCGAGCCCGGAGAGGTCGTCCCTGTTCTGGTAGGCGTCCTTCACCATTATGTAGTCAACGCCCATCGCCTCCTTCACTCTGGAAGTGAAGCCGGCAATGAGCCCGGCAGCGTCCGCGCTCTCCTTCCCTATCATGAACAGTTCTGCTATCAGCTGCTCAACCGTCAAGGTTTCCTGCATCTCGTCGCAATATTAGAAGACATTACCAAATTTAAATAGGTATAACTCGCAATCACGTAGAGTGGCTCTGATGCAGTTCTCGCAGATATTCGACGGAGTTTACAAGATAGGAAACAGGCTAGCGACACGCAACCTGGTCAAGGACAACAGGGTGTACGATGAGGAGCTCGTGATGCACGAGGGCGAACAGTACAGGCTCTGGAACCCATACAGGAGCAAGCTCGCCGCAGCCATACTCAACGGCTTGAAGGAACTGCAGATCAGGAAGGGCTCGAAGGTTCTTTATCTCGGCGCGGCGACAGGCACGACGAGCAGCCACGTCAGCGACATAGTCGGAGAGAAGGGCATAGTCTACTGCATAGAGATATCGGAGCGGAGCATGCGCGACCTCCTCAAGGCGTGCGAATCACGCGAGAACATGCTGCCCATGCTGCAGGACGCGCGCAATACGGAGGCGTACTCTTCAGATACTGGCGTCTGCGATGCCTTGTACCAGGATATAGCAGCGCCTGATCAGGCTGACATACTCGTAAGGAACGCGGCTCTGCTGAAGCCGAAGGGCTACGCCTATGTGGCCATAAAGTCGCAGAGCATCGACGTCGTGAAGGAACCCGGCAGGGTATTCAGCGAGTTCCTCGAAGAGGTCTCTTCCGCTTTCGATGTTGTGGAGAAGATAGACATAGCACCGTACTCGAAGATGCATCTCTTCGTAGTCCTGCGGAAGAAGTAGCTGCACAAGTGCTTTAAACCTTAAAACCAATGTCAGATTGGGCAACTCTTATGATCGACTGGAAAAAGCATGTCAGGTTGATGGCCAAGTACAGGCCAGCGGCCATCAGATGCCCGCACTGTGGCGCCACTACGGTTTCTGCAAGCGGGAACTCCTCGTTCTGCAACTTCTGCGAGCAGCGCGTTGACACTCTCTCATCGGCTGCGATAGAGGTATCGTCGGCGGAGGTGCCATTCGCGTCAGTGCTCGCGGGGATGGTGGCCGGAGATTGGAAAGCGACACTGGAAAGCGCCGACAAGCTGATGAAGGGCAACAGCCGCCCGGAGCAGCTCTACCTGCTCGGCATCTTCTACAGGCGCCTGTCGGCTCTTAAGTTCCAGAACAAGAACTACGCGCTTATGGGCTTCATGGAGCCAAATGCCGACAGCATAAGGGACAGCCTCGACCTGACGATGAAATGGAAGGAGTGCTTCTTCAAGGTGGTGAAGATAGTCGGCGACGAGCAGCAGGGCAATGTGCAGATAGAGCCCGAGCTGGTCTTCATCAAGCTCCTCTCCGAACTCAACCTGAAGAGGCTGGTTGAGGCGCAGGTCACGCTCAAGGCGCTGCAGAGCCTCGACAAGCGCGGTACGCTCTACGAGTACGCGCTCATGGCGTATGAGACTGAGACGGATGGAAAGCAGGCGGAGAAGTTGGTCTCCAAAGCGCTGGCCCAGAACGAGATAAACGCCTACTTCTACCTGGCGCTGTACCTGTCCAAGCGCGGGAAGCTCTCAGAAGCGGAGGCTGTCCTTGGGAAGCTCGCCAGCATTGCGAGCATGCCGCTGGCCAAAGAACTGGACTACACGGTAAGGCTGTCGCTGGAAGCCTCTAAATTCTAGCCGCGTCTTCTGTCAGCCTTTCACGACGCCAATCGGCACGTTCCTTGACACTATCTTGGATATGCCTGCCTTCTCTACCACGTTCACCACATCGTCTACGTTCTTGTACACCCACTCCGCCTCCTCGCTCACCAGCTTCTCAGTGCGCACGCGTATCTCTATGCCCTTGCTCTTCAGCGACTCGAACGTCTTGCTTGCGGGTATCTCGCGGAGCGCCTGGTGCCTTGACATCAGCCGGCCGGATCCGTGGCACGTGGTCCCGAAGGTCTCCTTCATAGATCCCTCCTCGCCGCAGAGCACGTAGCTGCTCGTACCCATGCTTCCTGGTATTATGACCGGCTGGCCTATTCCCCTGTACTCCTTCGGTATGCCGTCGCTGTTCCTTGGGAAGGCGCGCGTCGCGCCCTTCCTGTGCACGTACACCGCTTTCCTCTGCCCTTCCACGGTGTGCTCCTCCAGCTTGGCAATGTTGTGCGCTACGTCGTAAAGCAGGTGCATGTCCAACTGCTCGGCGCTCCTGCCGAACGTCTCCTCGAAGCTCCTGCGTATGTTGTGCATTATCATCTGCCTGTTGGCGAAAGCATAGTTGACAGCGCTGTTCATCGCTGCCAGGTAGTCGTCGGCCTCCCTGCTTCCTATCTTCGCATAGCTCAGCTCCCGGTCTACTAGCTGTATCTTGTTCTTGGCCTGGTACTCGACCAGCGTGCGGAGATAGTCGCTGCATATCTGGTGTCCGAAGCCCCTCGAGCCGCAGTGGACCATCACCACAACCTGGTCCTTGTATAGCCCGAACTCCTTCGCCACCCGCTCGTCAAACAGCCTCTCCACCTTCTGGACCTCGAGGAAGTGGTTCCCGGCGCCTAGAGTTCCGAGCTGGCCCAAGCCTCTTGATCTCGCCTCCCTGCTCACCCTGGAGAAATCAGCGCCGACTATTGTTCCGTTCTCCTCTATCTTCTCCACATCTTCTCTCCATCCGAATCCCTTCTCTATCGCATAGCCGGCGCCCTCCTCTGCAATCTTGCGCAGGTCTGCCTCGCTGAATCCGGTCTTCAGCTTGCTGCCCACTCCGGTAGGCACGTTCTTGAACAACGCGTCAAGCAGCTTGCCTATCTTCGGCCTCACTTCTTTCTCTGTAAGGTTTGTCTTTACCAGCCTGACCCCGCAGTTCGAAACAACGATGCCGTTTGCAATAAAGTTATGATTTACATCTCCCACTGTAAGGTCGAACACCGTTCCATCATACGGTATCTCTTCTATTCTTTTTACGCTATCCGTGACGAACCCGCTATGTCCTAACTCATTCTTAATCGCAAACTCATCGAATCTATCGTCTTTCCAGATTCTTGTGCTCCCAACTCTCCCGTCAAAGGTATGCTCTAAGAAGCTCACACTTACGTTCTCCTGCATAAGTTCCTGCGCTATCTCTTTCTTTCCGGCCCCGTCTCTTTTCATTTCAAGAGCCCGCTTCCTGGCATTGTCCCTAAGGCTTCTGAGCTCCATAAGGCTCACAAGATAAAGAGCAGCCAAACTTGCAGCCCTTTCCTTCTCTCTGTTGTATGAATAGCCTACGGTGCCGAAGAGTCTCACCAGGTTCTCTGTATTGGAGAGTATGCCAAGTCTGAATCCAATCGTTTTACCACGCTTTCCAGAATACCTGTACCCTTCAACGATTGCAGGTTCGAGCGTTGATACGCCAAAATTCTTTAGCATCTTCCTAATGTCCTCAAGGAAAGCGATAGCATTGCTTCCCAGCTCCTCCAGCTTATTTACGCTGAATGCAGGTGGTTGGAAGTTATAGCCATTGTGCGCCATGGGCTTCGATAGCTCTGCGCCGAAGTACGCCGATAGGAACAATCGTTTTTGCCAATTTTCAGAGTTAACTATCCACTCCGGCACCCGGTATGCTAGCGCCGGCTTACTGCCTACCGGAGCCCCAAGGCAGACGAGAAGCGTGCTGAAAGCAGCAGAACTGACCTTCAGAGAGTATTCTTCAGAATCAAACTCCCTCGCGCCATACGCAGTTGTTATCCTGTGATGCCTTTTCCGGTGATAAATGCTGGCCTTGAACCCGAGCAGCCCCACATCGCTTTTTACCTTTATCAGATCCTCTTTCTTTCCGTAAAAAATACTATAGGAAATTGCGCCTTTTGTTTTTGGTATGGTTCCGTCGCCGAAAACCAAGCCCAGCAGCTTCAACAGTATAGGCAGTTTCGGGTGCGTCGTGGCAATACTGGCAAGCCCCAACTTTCTAAGTAAGCCCAGTACCTGCGCCTTCGCATTACCTTTTATCCCTACTCCTAGTTCTTCAAGTACTGTCTCCAGCCTGCTTTCAGAAAGGAGCATGCTTTCTGAAGGTCTGACAAAATCTATCCCCTCAAATCCCGTTACAATGACTTTTTCACCTGTCCTCAGCTTTGACGCGGGCACCATGCCTCTGCTTGTGAGTATCGGATGATCGCCAGTAGCAGAAAGTTCCTTGCCAAGCGATGTTGTAATGCGGAACACCGTTTTGTCATTCTGTTTTTCCATGAATAGCAGGGGCGCGCTTTCCAGCGGCGCCGGAGTGTTCAGATCCAGGCTTATGATGTTGGAGCGCTCTAGTTTCATATCCGCGATCCTATGTCGCGCCCCATTCGAATCTAGAACCAAGGCGTCAGCCGTGAGGCAGTTTATGTCGTAGCCCACAGCGCCAGGAGATATTATCCCATCGTTGGCATCGAAAGCGGCCACGCCGCCTACTGGGAAGCCGTAGCCCTCGTGACCATCGGGCATCACAAGCACGTTGCCCACGAGCCCCGGCAGAGTGGTTGCGTTTATGGCCTGCTGCATCGTCCTGTCGCTCTTTATCTTCTCGAGCATGCTCTCCGTTGCGTACACGACCACATTCGTGTGCATTCCCTTGCTCTCGTCTTTTTCGAGCATGTACTTTACATCGCTCTGCTTCACGAACCCCATAAAAAGTTCCCCAGGCAGCAAAACCGTATTATTTTACCGTCGTTTTTAACATCAACGTTTAAATATAACCTAAACCCATTAGGCTTGTAAGCATTTTAAGTTATCCCTGATAATCAATAGAGTGCAGGGGTGGCGGAGCTTGGTCAAACGCGGCAGACTCAAGATCTGTTGGCCATAGGCCTGCGTGAGTTCAAATCTCTCCCCCTGCACCTCATTAGTTTCGGGTGGACAACATGGCAAAGACGAGAACCAGAACGAGAAAGTCAACTGCTAGGAAGACGAAGGCTAGGAGGACGAAGGCGCCAAAGCGTGCATCTTCAAGGCGTGCCGCGCCGAAGCACTCGGTCATAGGCAAGATAAAGAAGATGAGGCTCAAGGACAAGGTGCTCCTTGACATACCCCACTATCCGCAGACCGAGGACTTCACAAGCTCGGCAGCATGCGCGATGATGGTTCTCAAGTTCATAAACCCTGGATTCAAGTTCAAGCGCGAGCACGAGTACGAGATCTGGCAGGAGGCTGTAAACGGAAGCGTTTGGTACGGTAGCAAGTACGGACTTGCATATGCGCTCTCGAAGCGCGGGGCCAATGTCGGCATAATCAGCAACACCAAGAACGAGGGCTACGAGAGGAAGATGGCAGTATACGAGAACGTGAATCTGGACACGCTCACCGCATCGTTCAACGAGATAAAGCAGAAGAGCGAGAATGCGGGAGTGGAAGAGGACCACGGAGTGGTCTCTCTTGTGGCGATAAAGAAGGCGCTCTCATCCGGCCACATACCGATAGTGCTCATAGACGCTAGGGTTGTCAACTCGTATCTTGACTCCATGCCACACTGGGTCGTGGTCAAGGGATACGACAAGGACACTTTCTACATAAACGATCCTTACTCGGACAGCACGATAACCCTGGACACCAATGCATTCAAGTCGGCGCTGGGATTCGAGCAGAACTACCACATGGTGGCCGTGCATTCCAAGCCTGCCAAGAAGAAGTAGCGCACTGGAGATTTCAATGGTAGAGCTCTATCTTGCGCATCCTCTTGATAAGAGGAAGGAGATCAGGGCGTGGGAGCTCGATTTTGAAAAGAGGTCAGGCATCAGCCTCCGCAATCCTTTTTATGACACTCCAAGGCCGGATATCGAAGCGCTAGACCGCGGCGATACCGTTCCTGGAATAAAAGACAGGAACCAGGCCCTGCGGATCCGTGACAGAGATCTGAAGCACATAGATGAAACCGACGGAGTCGTAGCGATACTGAACCAGGGATATACGTTTGGCGCCCCTATGGAAGTCTTCTACGCTTATTACGTTAGGAAAGTGCCGGTGTACACGGTGGTTGTGGAACGTAATCTCTTCCATCCGTGGATAGCAGTATGCGACAACTCCACTTCGCTCGACGAGCTAGAGTCAAAATTGATGGCTTTGGTTCGCCATTGAATCCTGTTGTGAGAAACAGCACACTCTCTGTGCCTTCGCGGTCTGCCGCTAGGCTTACTGGTTTCCCAGTATCTTGACCAGCGTGGTCTTCACTGCGCCGATGCGGCTCTTGTTCCTGAACCTGTCGAACCTCACCTTCTCCCTCGCAGTCGACCTCAGCTCGTTGTAGCAGTGCAGGCACATCAGTCTGCGCTTCACTACCCCGTTGTTCACGTACTGGTCCCTGTCCTGTATGTAGCTGGGAGGCAGTATCTTCACTTCGGCCTTGTTCATGAGTCTGTTGCAGTGCAGGCATGTGTTCTCTATAAGGTATACAAGGTCTTTGTCCCCCGCCACTTCCGTTGCGTACCTTGCCTCGTCGCCAGCAGTCTTCTGCCGCGCCAAAGCTACCTCTTCACCTATTTCTCTCCCCATTGGTATATTCCCACCTTCTGGCACCCCACTTGCCTTCAGGACCGTCTTCCCTTCAGATTGTATTATGACTTACCTGGTATTTATTAATTGTGTTCTAATAGGACAATATGTAATGCATACGTTTGTCGTCGGAGTGATGCCATGCTATACGTGATCGCCGTCGGTGGAAATGCGCTGGATAACCGCAAGGTCCTTTATAAACTTTCCTATAGCATAGCCGGGCTGAAGGCGGCAGGACACGGCATAGTGGTCACACATGGCAATGGCCCGCAGGTTGGGAGGCTCGCCATGCACGAGAAGAAGAGCCTCGCGCTCCTCACGAAGGAGACCGAGGCAAGCATCGGCGCGATGATAAAGAGGAGCATAACCCGCGCAGACAAGGCTATAGGGTCTCGGGCCAAGCTGATATACACGCACGTTCTCGTGGACAAAGACGATCCTGAGTTCGACAATCCGACGAAACCCATAGGCGAGTTCTGCTCTCAGCGCCGTGCGCGAAAACTGGCCAGGAGGGGGTTCGTGATGAAACGCCTTCTGAAAGGATACAGGCGCGTGGTTCCATCCCCGGAGCCTCGAGCCGTACTGGAACTCGGCGAGATCAGGCGGGCGCTGCGTGAAGGCAGGGTCGTCATCGCCGCTGGGGGAGGTGGCATAGCGGTAACAAAATCCAGGCCGCAGCTCAGGTACGCAGATGCGGTTATTGACAAGGACCTGGCATCTTCATTTCTAGCGATAAAACTGCATGCTGACAGGTTCGTCATACTTACAAATGTCGACGGCATCTTTCTCGGCTTCCACACAAGCAAGACTAAGATGCTGAAAAAAGTGACCGCAGGTGCGCTCATGAGGTACGCGCTAACCGAGCACTTCGAAGCAGGGAGCATGCTACCAAAGGCAACTGCCTGCGTAAACTTTGCAGCAAAAAAAGGCAAGTTTGCAGTGGTAGGGAACCTTGCCAAGGCAGACAGCGTATTCCGACTCAGGGACGCTACCATCGTAGTGCCCTGAATGCATAGTTTCAGAATAACAAAAGCAGCTGTAAAAATTATAAAAAGTAAAACATGTTTAAACCAGAAGAGTCATATTCATGTCTTATGGGAGGTTGCGTTTATTTTTCAAACCCACCCACCCTACTGTTGGAAAGGAAGCATCACCGTATCATTCAATGGCGACGTTTATCCTTGCGTATTTTCGCGAGAGGTGCTTTTGGGTAATGTACTAAGTACGACCATAAAAGAAATCATTAACTCTCAGAAACTAAGAGAATTCAGAGAGTTTAGTTACAAGTCTTGGCTTAACAAAAACGGTAAAGAAAATTCAGACTGCAGTCCAGATCGCTATTGCAAACCAGATTCACCAGATTGTTATCCAGGATGCCATCCTGCATCTTGCAACCCCAGCTGTGCACCTCCATCTTGTAGTCCGTGGCTTTCATAGAAACATTAAAGATATGTTGAATTGATAGAGACACATGTCTTTGACCCCAACATTAAATTTTCGAATAGATGAAAATTATTTAATAGCGCATACTCTTTCCAGTACAAATAAAAAGAGATTTTCTTCAAATAAACACAAGAAAGACATAGTTTCATTTCAAAATTTCGCTTGGTCAATTTCAAAACAAAAATATCTTAATTTAATAAAAGAATACAAGCCAATAGAGATTAAAAAACCAAAAGATCTTTCAAAAAAGGCTCAAACGTTTCTTGCATTGTTGAAACTATCTAAACAGTATAAAAAAATCCTGCTCCAAACCCAAAAATACCTTTTACTTTGCAAATCACAATGGAACAAGAATCTCAATCATAGTTCATTTCTAGTACGAGAATTAACAGGCATAAAAATGATCCGAAGATTCGATGTTTATATTTCGCATCCTTCTTTAAAAAACGGAATGAATTTAAATGGGAAAATCCTGTGGGGGCATAATGAAGATTGGACCAACTACACAACCGTATACTTATGGCACGAAATACTACATTCTTACCTCTCGATACCCAAAAATGACAGATGGAATCATGCAATAATACAACTAATTGCAGACAATGAACTCAGAATTAAGCTTAATGGAGGTGCCTACCCCCCTTTCTACGGTCACAAAGAGCTTTTTCCTTTAATGAGAAAAATACTTCCGCTGTGGAAAAAATACCTGAAATCCCAGAATAAGAACATACTCGACTTCAAACATTCTTACTTACAAATTTTGTAGCCGCTATAACCTCATTGATACCAGCATCTGTTTTTATTGAATCCTTTTCAAAGTGAGTCCTGCTTACCGCAGATTTATTCGCGATCTTTGCAATGACTATATTCATTGGCACCGAGCTTGACCTAAGGTAAGAGGTAATCTTCGGTATCGAGTAGAAGAACGGAAGATCCAGTTCAGCGTCCAATGCGTGCAAAAATGCGGCAGTTTTCTCTCCATATTTACCTGAAATCCCGGCCATCTTGCTTACAAAATTGCTGTTTTTCAGGTTTCCGAGCCACATAGGCCCGAAAAGCCGCATAGTAGCCCCGCAGTAACCACACTTGGAGCTTATCTGAGCGGTCATGCCTTGCTTGCATGTGAAGTTGTGACATCTGCTGCAATATGCAACGGGACCAGATGCCTTCACAGATTCTGCCGCCCTGCTGGCGCCACGGCGCAGGGCAACGAACACACGCATATAGTGCATGTCAGCTATGCTTAGAAGTGGCTCGACCCCAAAATTGAATTGCGCGGCTTCCCTCGCTATGAAATTCAGCAGTATCCTAACCCCGCCTTCATGGCACAGCTCGTTGTGTATCGGCTGCGAGCCGTAGATGCGCAGACATGCAGAACCCTCCGCTCCGCAGAGCGTGGCTGTATCAGTGGCCGTGATCATCAACAGCGTTCCATCCTTGGAGAGTTTCAGTGCGTCATGCACCAACGGAGCCGGGCTGCCGAACGGATCCAGGTCTATGACGTCGAACGCCTCGTGCGAGGATCCTGCGAATTCCTGCAGACTTTTCCCGATTATTTTCGCCTTGACTCTATTGGTCTTTGCGTTTGCTTTTGCGTTCCTGTACGCAGACGCGTTTATGTCAAGCATGGTTATGTCTTTGATTCCGGCTTCCACGCGATAGCGTATCCCCCTCACGCCTGTAGCCGCGGTAGCGTCAAGCAACCTCGCGTTCTTTGGTTTTACCGCCTTCAGGAACATAACCGATACGTCCCTGAGCTTGCTCATCTTCGGGTTGTAGAACACGCCCTTGGCAACTGCGATCGAGGACCTGCCCTCAATTATTCTGCGCATCTAATCATTCATTCCTTGCTGTTCAGCTTGAGCAGAGTGTCGAGCAGTCCGTGCGCATACGATATGCTGGCAAAGGCGGTGTAGAAGTCCTCCTTCTCAATCCACGCCTGCGCGTCGTCGCAATAGTTCTTCGCGAGCCTGATTATCTCCACCTCCTTCGGCCCGAGCTCGCTCTCGTCAAGCAGCTTCACGTTCTCGTGGAACTTGCCTATGTCCTTCTCTATTCTCTCGCCGATTTCCTGCACAAAAACAACTCAAAAGGTTTATATCTTTCACAATTTATATCTATGTCGCTGATTATTCTGTGTTGAGATGGCGAAGCAAGTCCCTTGGGATGAACAAACAGATGGATTCGTATCAGACATAGACGCGATACTGTCAAAGACGCACGACATCTCGTTCCGAAGCCTGCTGCTCGACCCCGCGAGGTTCTCGAGCAGGAAGGACCTGTCAGCAACGGTGTCAGACGCACGCTCTGAAACCGACAACTACTTCAACGGCATCATGGACAGGCTCAAGGACGAACAGGCAAAGCTCGACTCCGAGATGGAGAGCGCAACCGCGCAGTACAAACAGATAGACTCTGTGATAACCGAGAAGTCTGCGGCGGCAAGAGTGCCATACGTCAGGCCACTATTCGTCGACCGCCAGCAGAGGGAGGACGAGACGATACTCATAGACAGATACGACGAGAGCCTGGAGGCGTTCGTAGGCAAGCTGGTCAGCGCATCGAACTATGTCGCAGACCTGTCGGCAACGTACAAGCAGTACAAGCTGGGCTCGTGGCTCTTCTCCGGAGAGAAGAACCATGTACTGACACTGAACCCGCCCACAAGCCCCGTACTCGCGATAGAGAACAGCCGCGGCGTCATAGACGGCATGCTCAGCGGCATAGAGGCCAGTGCGGGCAGATGACGTGCGCAAGCGCATACTTGTCATAACTGGCGTGCCTGGCACGGGCAAGACCTCATTCTCCAACAGACTTGCCAAAGAGCTGCCAGGCAGTGAGATAGTGCACGTCACCGAGGTGGTGAACGAAAAGCGGCTTTTCAGGAAGAAGGCCGGGGAGAAGGTGGCAGACATGGGCAGGCTGCAGGCCGAGCTGGAGAGGCGCATCGCGCTGAGTGCGAAGAAGAACGTGGTACTCGAGAGCCACCTGCTCTGCGACCTGAAGCTTAAGGACGCAAACGTACTTGTTCTCAGGGAGCACCTCGTCGTGCTTTACAAGCGCCTAAGCGCCCGCAGATACGCCAGAGCCAAGATAAACGCAAACATAATCTCCGAAGCTACCGACTACTGCGGAATCCGCGCCGATAGGAACTACGCCAGGGTATTCGAGGCGTTCTCAAGTGACAAGAGACTGGCGGCGTATGCCCGGAAGCTGCTTGACGGAAACCTGCCGAAAGGTCGCCCGATAGATCTCCTTCCGGAATTCGACACGATGCTGCGCCGCAACAGGAGCCTTCTGAGATGATCAGAAGCCAAGTGTCTTCGCAAGCGCCGCGTATACTGCCTCAGTCTCCTTCTGCGGTAACTGGTTCACAAACAGCTTTGAGTTGCGCAGATTGATGTCCTTGCGCCTTCCCACCACTCTGCCCGAAGCAACGCTGCGCATCAGGCTTCCTATGTCATCGTACTCGTTCTTCTCAAGCGCGTACAGTATGTCGTCCGTCACGAGCATGCCCTTCGCATCCCTATGTGCCTTCTCGAACTCTTCCTGCGCCTTCCTTATGAAGACGCTCGGTCCTTTCCTCATGCGCGTCCTGAACGTCTCCTTCGGCGCGAAGAAGACGAGAAGCCCCGTAGCGCCAACCACCAGCGGCATGGAGAGGTAGATGCTAAATCCAAAGCTCCTCGCATATACTTCTACCATCTCAAGCACCTTTCGCAGCTGCGGCCATACTATGTCCTCGCTCTTGTCCGGGAGCCTGGTCGCGATAGCGTACATGTCAAGCCCAGTCGATCTCATGAAAGAGCCGAGCATCTCCTTTACTTTCGGAGAGGAGAAGCCTCCGCGGTTGAAGAACGAGGCGCTTGGCTTCTTGGTGAACTTCCTGCATAGGAGAACAAATCTCGCAAGCGTCTCTGTCGATACCCCGGCAGCTACGTTCCTCTCCCTGTCCACTGGATCTATCACTATGAACATGGAGTTGAACCTCTTCACCAATGACGGATCGCTGAGCATGCGCCTGCCTTTCGGGTCCAGCAGCACCGGCGGCTTGAACGACGACGCGCTCTCCATCAGGCTCGTCAGTGAGCCATACTGGTATATGAGCAGCTCGCAGAGATAACCAGAGAATCCGCTCGTCCTGACTTCTGCCCCGTAGAGCCCCTGCCTCTTCAGCAGGTGCTTGAGCACGCGCACCTCGTCCCGCTGCTTCGTGCTCAGGTGCTTGTTTATGAAGTCTGCGTGCATTGGCGACCTGTCAACAGAGGTGCTCATGTCCTCTATGTTGTCTATGTTGTATGCGGGTACTATGTCAGCGCGTATGGCCAGCGCCCTGACGAATAGTCTGGCGTACGGGTGCTCCGCATACTTTACCTCGTATGTATCGCCGCTTGCTCGCGCCAGCCTCTTCGCGTAGTCAAGCCCGTCCTTGGTTATCTTCTCCCGCTTGTACTTCTTCGGGAAGAGCAGGAAGACGTCAACGTCCGACTCTCCCCTGAGCTGCGTGCCCCGCACAACGGAACCCACCACGCGTATCTCTATGTCTTTCGGAACTATCTTCTTCAGGCTGGCGGTCAGATGGTTAATGTCCATCACCGAGTCCTCCAGCTCCTTCTTCGTGGGCTTTACCTCCTCGAGCTCTCTCGCGAAGACCGCCCTGGCGGCCTTCTCCGCGTCGGCTTTCATGAAAACATACTTAATAAAATAGGCAAGTTTAAATATTCAAGTAGGGGCTCGTAGCGCAGCGGTAGCGCACGTCGTTCGCAACGACGGGGTCGCGGGTTCGAATCCCGCCGAGTCCAGATCACGTTTAAGACGGAGCAAGGCATGAACCCTCTAAGTGCACCTGCACACCTCTTTGCCGCCCTGTGGCATTCAACGTCACTCTGCCTTAATTATAAAAGCATTATTGTCTCTAAGTGAGATTGCATGTCTCGCAAGATCAGCGTAACTATTGCCATAATCATCGCGCTGAGCGCGATACTCCGGGATACGGCATTCGTAATCACCGGGCTTCCGATAAGTTTTGACGGCGTGTACTCGGTTGTAGGATACTTGATTGTCGCCGCGTTCTCGATCCTGCTGGCGATCGAACTCGGAGGGATAGGCTTCATATACTCGAAGTACAGAGGCTTCAGCTACTCGTACGTCAACAGGATCTTCGGAACGGAGCTGGGTTTCGAGATAGGCGCGCTTCTCTACTTCAGCTTCTGTGCAATAATCGCCACCGTCTCGTTCAGCTTCGATGGCTACTTCCTCTCGGTGTTCGGCCTTCCAAGCGGCGCGCTGGCGCTTGGGTAAGCATCTTCCTCGGCCTGATAGTGATATACTGCATAATCATGAAGCTGAGGCACAAGAAGGTGCAGCGCACCAAGCTCTTCACTTACCAGAAGCTGGTGAAGTAGGCACACGCAGCTTCCCACAGTTCCAAATAAAAGGCTTCGCAGCAAATGAAGAAAGCATCAGGCGCATGCATTTGATCAAGGACTATGTATCTGAGGCGTTCGAGCCGACGCTGCTTCTTGCGTTCCTGTGCTCGCTCGTTGGCATAGCCGCCGCGGCAAGCTACGGCAGCATAAACCTGGCGTTCTCGGCGCTTGTCGTCGTTGGCGCGGTGCTGGCGCAGATGTCAGTCAACCTTATCAATGACTATCAGGATTACGCAAGCGGAATAGACAGGGAGAACACGAAGACTAAGTTCAGCGGGGGCAGCGCCCTGGTCTCAACCGGAGCTGTGAAACACAGGCACGTACTATACATGGGAATCGCCGCCGCCGTGATCTCAGGGCTGATAGGCATCTTCTTCGCCATTGCAGTCAGCACTGTGATATTGCTGCTGGTCGTGGTCGGGGCCATCGCGATCTTCCTCTACACCAAGTACATGATGAGGTTTCCCCTGCTGCCTGAGCCTTTTGTCATGTTTGCGTTCTCGATCGTGGGAGTTGGCAGCTACATAGTCGCGCACGGCTCCCTCACGGGCCTGGGATTGGCTCTCTTCGCCATCGTCCCTGCGGGCATGCTTGGAGGAATAGCTCTTCTTGTCAACGAGGTTCCAGACGCTGAGATAGACAAGAAGTACGGAAGGAAGCACGCTGTAATAGTTCTCAGCACCAGGCGCCGCGTATCATACTACTACATCGCGCTCATGTCGATAACCTACGCAATTGTCATCTTCGGTGTCACAGCTCTGTCATTAACGCCTTTCCTGCTTCTCGCCCTAGCGACCTTCCCTGTGATAGGCTATGTGGCGAGCGGTATGCGCGCATACAAGAACCCGCAGGGATACGAGAAGTACATGGCTGCGAACGTCGTCGTTATTGTGGTGTACCTGATGCTGCTTATAGTTGCATACAGCCTTTAGTGGTGAGATGAAAGCGACAGAAGCATTGTACCTTCTTCTCCCCCTGGTCCTCTGGCCGCTCTCGTTCATAGTGCTCAAGAGCGTCTTCATCTATGCCCTTGCCGCATCAACAGCAATCCTCGCAGCGCTCTCACTGATACTCTTCAGGAAGAAGATCGTGTGGGTGAGGGGCAGGAGCAAGCTTACCGTTCTTGCGTTCGGGGCGGCGGTCTCTATAGTGCTCTACGCAATCTTTGCAGCGGGAGGCTCTGTGGCCACGTACCTGGGGCTCGGCTCCTACGTGTCGAGCGTCTACGCATCGATATACGGAAGCAGCGGCGCGGGCGTGAGCACCATAGTGCTCCTGGCGCTGATAGGGGTGTTCGAGGAGATCTACTGGAGGGGCGGCCTTCAGGGCTACGCCGAGTCCAACTCCGCCAGGTTTGCCAAGGCTCCATGGATGGCTTCTACAGCATACTACACCCTCGTCCACATCTCCACGCTCAATCCGATACTGGTCGTCGCCGCTCTGTTCGTTGGACTGGTGACGAGCCTGGTGGCATACAAGGCAGGCATACTCGCCTCCATGATGACGCACATACTCTGGATCGAGGCGATAGTGATCTTCTTTCCGGTGATTGTCTGAGCGAGAAGGCAAGGCAGCGTTTCGTAAACATAGCCGACAGGTACGACTTCATGAACCGCCTCCTCAGCCTCGGGACCGACAGGGGCTGGCGCGAAGAGGCGGCAAGGGAGGCGATGCTGCCAAGGAGGAGGTTCGTGGTCCTTGATTCAGCAACGGGAACGGGCGACTTGGCGTTCGCCATCTACAATCTGGCGTCGAGGAGGGGGAAGAAGGTCAAGATAATCGGCACCGATTTCGTGAAGCAGATGCTAGACATCGCGGAGGAGAAATCCAGGAAGGCCGGAATCAAAGGCATAGAGTTCAGGATGGGCAATTCACTGCGACCAAGATCAAGGAGCGGCAGCATCGACGTCATAACAACCGGCCTCTCCCTGCGAAACTTCGATGACGTGGGCAGGTTCCTCCGCGAATCCCACAGGATTCTGAAGAAGGGAGGGAGGCTGGTCGTCCTCGAGATGGCGCTTCCAGACGATCCCCTTATGCGCGCGGGATTCAGGATCTATTCCAGCATACTGATGGGGCTCGCCGGCGTCTTAGTAGACGGCGCGTACTTCTGGCTTCTTGGAAGCATAAACCGTTTCGACAAGAAAGCGTTGGTCAGAAAGGCAGACGCTGCAGGCTTCAGGCACGTGCGGCTGAGGCCGCTGCCTCTCGGAGTCGCATTTCTGCTTATCGCGGAGAAGTAGTCACGAACTTCTGATTCTCACGAAGTTGACGTAGGACGAGATCCCCGCCCGCGCTCTCTCCCCTTCCATTATATGCGCCGCCATGTCTGCAAAATAGTTGTTAAGCTCCGTGGCTCTCGCAGCCGCATCCTTCTCGCTTGTCCCAAACTGCCTCGCAAAAACGTCTATGATGTTGGGGGAGCCTGTCGCTGCACCGCCGTTCTCTCTCGCTTCAGAGGCGTCAATCCTCTCAATGATGTCGTCCCTGAGCTGGAACGCCACCCCCAGGCTGAGGCCGAACGCATAGAGTTGGCTTGACTTCTTGTTGTCCCTGCAGACAGCGGCTATGCTGGCACACGCGCCCATGAAGACGCCGGTCTTGAGTCTCGCTAATCTCAGATACTCCCTGACATTCAGCGACTTCCTTCCATTGTGCGATTCGCGGTCAATCAGCTCGCCAGCGCACATGCTAAGCGATGCGTCAGCCATGGTCTTCACGGCCTCTGGGCCGTACCTGGCAGCAAGCGATACTGCCTTTGCGGTGAGGGCGTCTCCGGTCAGAAGCGCAGCCTCCTGTCCGTGCTTCACACGCAACGCAGGGGCGCCGCGCCTTACAGTGTCCCCATCTATTATGTCGTCGTGGACGAGCGAGGCTGTGTGCAGCATCTCTGCAGACGTAGCAAGATCAACGTACTCTTCAACGTCATCCCCGACAAGCCTGGCTCCAAGGAACACGAGCGCAGGCCTTATCATCTTTCCCGGTCTTTTGAGAGCGTACGCTACTGGAGTGAAGAGTTCCTTGCCAGAAAAGTCGATGTGGTCAAGCCTGGAGATCCTTTTCGAGACCATGCCGATACCTTGTTTTATAGAGTCCGTGAACGGCAACGACGATGAGAAGGTCAGCCTGCCTCCCGCTGCTCTGGAATGACTGTAGAGCTGGCGCGTGTATGTTCCGGTGCCATTCCCTGTCATAGCAATGCTTCTCAACAGACCCCTCTTACTGTTACCCAGCGATGCTTATTAAACCTCAAGCCCGCGTTTGACGAAAAGCATGGGAAAGTATATAAAACCGGGAAGCGAAGAGAAAGCAAGGTGTTTTGATGCTAACTACCACTCTTTCTTTCTGAAAGGTTAGCTGCAGGCATCTGTAATTTCTTTCTCTCTGTTCTGTTGTTACACAGCGTCAGGACTGT
This sequence comes from Candidatus Martarchaeota archaeon, assembly GCA_023476545.1. Lineage (GTDB taxonomy): Archaea > Micrarchaeota > Micrarchaeia > Micrarchaeales > CABMGC01 > JAJYVH01. The sequence continues at coordinate 17,526 of JAMCYP010000011.1, forward strand.
GGTGTGAAGCATGGAAGATTACGCGGTAAGAGTTGAGAATGTAAGCAAATGGTTCAAGGCCCACGAGGTCAGGCGCAGCGGAAGCTTTGTCACCAAGCTTCTGAGAAAGACGTACTTCAAACACGCCCTGAGAGACGTCAGCTTCGACATAAAGCAGGGCGAGATAGTCGCGCTGCTTGGCAGGAACGGCAGCGGCAAGTCTACGCTGATAAAGATACTCTCAGGCATACTCCACGCAGATTCCGGAAAGGTCAGCGTTCTGGGCCTCGAACCCTGGACGGAGAGGATAGAGCTGGCGCAGCAGCTCGGCGTTGTGCTGGGCGCGCACGGGCAGCTCTTCTGGAACCTGCCTGCCGTGGACGCTTTCGAGTATATGCGCGGCGTATATAACATCGGGCAGGAAGAGTACAGGAGGAGGCTTAGATACTTCCTGAAGACACTGGACCTCGAGCACGTGTACAGCAGGCAGGTGCGTACCATGTCGTTGGGAGAGCAGATGAAGTGCAACTTCGTCGCCTCGGTGCTGCACAACCCGAAGATAGTGTTCCTGGATGAGCCGACCATAGGCGTTGACCTTCCGTCGAAGATAGCGTTGCGCAAGACCGTTGCTGAACTGCAGGCCAAGTACAAGACCACGTTCATACTGACCACGCACATAGTGGAGGACATAGGAATAGCGCAGCGAGTCATACTGCTGAGCAGGGGGAAGATGGTGTTCGACGACACCAGACTCAAGCTGGAGGCGATGTTCGGAGACAAGAGACATGTGGAGCTGCATATGGCCGAACCAAACCACATAAACTTCGGAAGGTACGGCAAGGTCCTTAAGAGGGGCGAGACAACGGTGGTGATGGAAGTGAGCAAGAACGTGCTGAAGACCAAGAACTTTCTCGCGCTGCTAAACAGGAAGGAGATACTCGACTACAGGGTAGCTGAGCCTGGGCTGAACTTCATACTGAACAAGTTCTACGCGAAGCTTGACAGGGAGAAGAGGTAGGTGAGCACTTGTTCAAGACAATAGACAGGTACCTGGCTGTCCTGGTCATCGGCTTCAAGCAGCAGCTTGCGTACAAGAAGGACTACTTTCTCACGCTGGGCTTCAGGATATTCGCCTCGTTCATCATGGTGGCTGTGTGGACTGCCGTGTATCTCAACTCTGACGTTACCAGCATAGGTGGATTCACGCTGCCGCAGATGTACCTGTACTTCTTCCTGATAAACGCTATAGCCATATCGAGTTTCAACGAACCAATATCCGAGAATATCCAGGACGACATCCAGAGCGGAACGGTCACCACGGCGCTGGTCAAGCCGGTCGCCTACACCGCCCAAATCTTCCTTAACTCTCTGGGCAACAACATCTTCGCTGGGTTAGCCGTGACGCTGCCCTTCCTGGCGCTGATCGTTCTCATAGGGCACCTTGCCCTTTCAATCCAAGCCATCGCATTCTTCCTGATAGAGATGGCGCTGTCGTTCACCGTATCCACGTTCATCTTCTTCATGATAGGTACGCTTGCCGTATATCTGACCAACATCTGGGGCATAATCGCGGTGACGGAGTCGCTTTACATGCTGCTCGGGGGCGGTGTGGTGCCGCTCAGCCTGCTGCCATCATGGGCCAACAATATACTTGCTCTGCTCCCGATGCAGCTATCGCTCTACCTGCCAGCAGCGACGCTTCTGGGCATGGCGAGTACCGGCGAGATACTGCAGAGCATCCTCGTGGGTCTGGTATGGGCTGTGCCGCTCTTCGCGCTCTCTGTGCTGGTATGGAACAGGGTAAGGGGCAAGATAACCTCGGTAGGCGGCTAAGATGGAGAACAGACTTGTAAGAGACATTAGATTCTACCTCCTCTCGCAGTACTACTGGTGGCGCGGCTTTCTGGTTTACAGAGAACAGGCGGCTATGTGGCTTATCTACAGCATAATCAACACAGCCTACAGTTACATCACGGTAGCAGTGATATACGCGGTATCATCAGGCATAGCGGGCTGGAGCTACTACCAGATGCTCTTCCTGGTCTCTACGGCAACGATAGTGATGAATGCGCTCTACTATAACGTGAACATAAACTGGCTCATGGACCTGCTGAGGCGCGGAGGAATGGATCCCTACCTTATAAGACCTTATGGCCGCATCTCTATATTCCTCTCTGCTCAGGAAGGCATAAGCTCAGCGAGCGCCATACTGGGCGGTTTCGTGATGCTGCTCTACTCCGCGTTCAAGATAGGCTTCAACGCCATAGGGCTGCTGGCCTACCTCACACTGGTCGTTGTTGGGGGCGTAACGCTGGTGCTCTTCACGCTTATGCTCATAATGCTCTTCTACCACCTGCTGAAAAGCGCGAACTTTGTGCAGAGGCTGCTGAGTTTTGTGCAGCAGGCATCGCAGTATCCCCTCGCCGTGTACGGCTTCGTGGGCCAGCTGATCTTCACGCTTGTGATACCTGTGGGCTTCGCTTCCTACTACCCCGCCAAGGCGTTCCTCTCCAGCATAAGCGCGCTGGGATTCTCCGAGGCCATCGCAATCGCGTCAGCGATAAGCATAGTCTCGTATGTCGCATTCAACAAACTGCAGATCTATTACACCAGCGGTGGCGGCTGACAGGCAAACGAATATATCCTTTTATTCAGATACGTGATGGGGTATTCTTCTGATTAAGAGAGTGTTCGAAGGAGCGATAGACTACCTGCAGGTTCTGGACGAGCAGGGAAATGTAGACCAGGCCAACTTCCCAAAGGACCTGACAGACCAGAAGATAGTGGAGATGTACAAGTACATGCTCTTCGCCCGCGCTCTCGATGCAAAGATGCTCAGCCTGCAGAGACAGGGCCGCGCGGCAACGTACGCGCCGCTCATCGGAGAGGAGGCTACGCAGATAGGAAGCGCCTTCGCTTTCAGGCAGCAGGACGTCTTCGTGCCCAACTTCAGGCAGCACGGCGTCTTCCTTGCACGCGGCTTCCCGCTTGACAACTTCTTCATCTACTGGAAGGGATACGAGGATGGCGGCAAGGTGCCCGAGAACTTCAACGGCACGGCCGTCTGCGTGCCAGTTGCCAGCCAGATGCCTCACGCTACCGGAATAGCGTTCGCGCTTAAGCACATGAACAAGGACGCTGCCGTCATCTCTTACGTTGGCGACGGCGGAACCTCAGAGGGCGACTTCTACGAGGCCATAAACTTCGCCGGAGTCTGGAAGACGCCGCTTGTCTCGATAATAGAGAACAACCAGTGGGCCATATCCGTCCCAAGGAAGGACCAGTCCGCTGCGCAGACGCTTGCACAGAAGGCTTTCGCCGCAGGGATAAAGGGCGTGCAGGTTGACGGCAACGACCTCTTCGCGGTGTACAAGGCCGTGAGCGATGCGATAGCCAGCTCGAAGAGCGGTCCGACGCTGATAGAGTGCGTGACCTACAGGATGAGCATGCACACCACCTCCGACGACCCCACAAAGTACAGGACGGAGGAGGAGGTGGCGGAGTGGAAGAAGCGCGACCCCATCGCAAGAGTCAAGGCATATCTTGTAAGGAAGAACCTCTGGAACGACGAGATGGAGAAGCAGACGGGAGACGAGCAGCTGAAGAAGATAGACGAGGCCGTGGAGAATGCTGAGCAGTTCAAGCCCGATCCCAGGAGCATGTACGAGAACGTATACAGCTTCATGCCTGACACGCTCAAGGCAGAGCTTGATGCGGCAACAGCCGCAAACTTCTGGCAATAGTGGTATTTATGCAGATGAACATGGTAAGCGCGCTGAATGACGCACTGTCAATCATACTCAAGCAGGACAGCAAAGCCGTGATCTTCGGCGAAGACGTCGGGAAGGACGGCGGCGTCTTCCGCGTGACAGACGGCCTGCAGGCAAAGTTTGGAGAGGATCGAGTTATGGACTCGCCACTTGCTGAATCTGGCATAATAGGCGCCGCGATAGGCATGGCGCTCGCGGGCCTGCACCCCCTGCCGGAGATACAGTTCGCCGGGTTCATGTACCTGGGCTTCGACCAGCTCGTGAGCCACGCGGCTAGGTACCGCATGCGCACAAGGTCTACGCTCAAGGTCCCGATGATTGTCAGGACGCCTGTCAGCGGCGGCGTCAGGGCGCTGGAGCACCACTCGGAGAGCCCGGAAGTGCTATACGCGCACGCCGGCGGGCTGATTGTGGTGGAGCCATCCGGGCCATACGACGCAAAGGGGCTTCTCATAGCGGCGTCGAAGCTCGAGGATCCTGTCGTATTCCTTGAGCCCACGAAGCTCTACAGGCTCTTCAAGGAGGATGTGCCCGAGGGCGCATACGAGGTGCCGATAGGCAAGGCAAACGTGGTCAAGGAAGGAAGCAAACTGACGATAGTGACTTACGGAACGATGGTCCCTGTCGTAAAGAGCGTGGTCGAGAGCAAGAAGACAGACGCCGAGATAATAGACCTGCGCACGATAAACCCGTTGGACGAGAGCACCATAGTCAACAGCGTCAAGAAGACCACTAGGCTTCTCATAGTGCACGAGGCCCCGCTCAGCTTCGGCGTAGGGGCGGAGGTGGCGGCGAGAGTGGCAGAGAAGGCGATCTACGAGCTCGAGGCTCCGATAATGCGCGTCGCCTCGCCTAGCTTCCCCTACCCTGATCCGGGATACGAGAGGTATTATGTTCCTACGGAGAAGAAGGTTGCGGAAGCGATCGACAAGATATTGAAAGACTGATGGGATGAAGGAGATAAGATTCGTTGACGTTGGCGAGGGCATAACCGAGGGCCACGTCAGGAAGTGGCTCTTCAAGGACGGCGACCAGGTAAAGGAGGACGCGCCCGTGGCTCAGGTCGAGACCGACAAGGCCGTGGTCAATGTCCCCGCTCCCATCTCTGGCACGCTCAAGATAGCCGCTCCGGAGGGCACAACGCTCCACGTGGGCGACCTGGTGGCCCAGATCGGGACTCCGGAGGAGCTCAAGGCATCTCCTTCACAACCGCAGAAGCCCGCGCAGCCGCAGAAGGCGCAATCCGCCCAGCAACCACAGCCGGCGTTGCAGCAACAGCCCCGGCAGCCCGCCCCCGCCCCTGCCCAGCAGACCAGTGAGAAGGCAAGGGAGATAATGGCCACGCCTGCCATCAGGAAGCTGGCTCACGATTACAACATAGACCTGGCTAGGATAACAGGCACGGGGCCCCACGGCCGCATACTGGAGAACGACGTGCGGGGAGCGATACACGACACCTCCCTCAAGTCCAGGCCGATGCCGAAGTTCTCTGAGGAGCTTGAGCAGCAGCACGGCGACAAGGTCGTGCGCGAGCCGATGTCGCAGACAAGGAAGGCCATAGCCAGGAACATGGAGCTCTCATGGACGATACCCAGGGCGGTGAGCATGGACATGCTCGACGCCACGAATCTCTACGGAATAGTCACCAAGGAGAAGGCAAACGTGCAGAAGATGGACATACACCTCACGTTCCTGCCGTTCATAATCAAGGCGGTGGTCGAGGCGTTGAAGGAGAACCCGCACTTCAACGCGAGCTACGACCACGAGACGCAGGAGATACTGGTCAAGAAGTACTACAACATCGGGCTTGCGGCAGAGGCGCCCGACGGGCTGAAGGTCGTGGTTGTCAAGGACGCCGACAGGAAGAGCGTGCTTGAGATAGCCAAGGAGATACAGCAGCTGCACAAGAAGCTGCAAGAGCAGACGATAAGCATAGACGAGATGCGCGACAGCACCTTCACGATAACGAACATAGGCAGCCTTGGCGGCGGATTCCTCTCGGTGCCGATGATCAACTACCCAGAGGTAGGCATACTCGGCGTGCACATGCTCAAGGACATGCCCGTCGTTAACGACGGCAAGGTCGCGGTCGGCAAGGTTCTCCCAATCTCGATCAGCTTCGACCACCGCGTGGTCGACGGAGCGGAGGCGGTCAAGTTCGGCAACGCGGTCATCAAGTATCTGCAGGACGTGGAGTTCCTGGAGCTGCTAGGTTAGAGACAGACCTGCGTCATTTGCTTGTATCCTCCTCAGAAAGAGAGAAGCACCGTACCTAATATCAGCAACGCAATTCCAAGTTTTTCATGAGTCGAAAGTCGTTCTTTCAGGAAAACATACGCAAGTATTACTACTAAGAATGGAGAAGCGGCAGCCAAAGGAGAAAGTATTGCAATATTTCCAAGCACACTACCAAAACCGAAGAGAAGGAAACCAGCAGTGTTGAACAACGCCTGCAGAATTAGCGGACGTACGGCCTGCTCTTCAACATGAACCTTTTCTTTTTTGTATACGAAATAAGCTATGAATATCACTGTCTGGACTACGATTACGACAAAAGGCGCAAATATCCAAGTTGTCTCTTTGGCGAGAGCACCCACAATGAAGTAAAGCAGGCTCCAACCGATCATGGCTCCGAAGCCATACTTTAGTCCTCTTGTTAGCCTGCGCAGCTGTATATTGCGAAGTTTCTTGGTTTTTAGGGAAAGTGATACTATGCCGCAAAGCACCAGCGCCGCACCGAACATTTCGAAAATCGAGAGGTTCTCCGAGAGAAATATAATTGCGAGGGGTGCGGTTATTATGGGCCACACATTGGCCAAAGGCGCGACAACGGATACTTTATCGACCTTGATGCCTTCGAAGAAGGAAAACAGCGACAAGCATCCAATAATCCCGGCAAGGATCGAAACTGCCAGTATGCCAAGATTGAATTTTATCACAGGGAGAAAATAATAGAACACTGGCAGAGTCACAAGCACGCTGATTACTCCTCCAAAAACGAGTATCTTTATCGTCTTCTCATGTTTCAGTGCTATTGCGGTGAAGAAATCGGCAAGTCCGTATAGCACAAGTATCGCTATACCTGCAATAACGCTAATGTCCATGTCGGATCACGCAAAATGTATTTCCAACGTTAGGTAATTAAGACTTCTCTGATTTGTATTCTTGATTAAATGGTAATGGGTTCTCTTCCTGAGGCTGTCGACATCGCAGTCATAGGCGGCGGAGTGGGCGGCTACTTTGCGGCCATACACGCGGCTCAGCTCGGCAAGAGCGTCGCGCTGATAGAGAAGGAGAAGCTCGGCGGCCACTGCCTCAACTACGCCTGCATACCCTCCAAGACGATGATCAAGGTAGCTGACATGTTCTACAAGATACAGCACGCGCAGAACTTCGGCATACACGCAGAGCAGGTGAGCGTGAACGGCCAGGAGCTCTACAACTGGCGCATGGGCGTCTCGAAGAAGCTCGAGGACGGCGTCGCCTTCCTCTGCAAGTCGAACGGCGTTGAGGTGATCAAGGGAACAGGCATCTTCATGTCGTCGAAGTCGCTCCAGATAGGCGGCGGCGAGACGATAGACTTCAAGAAGGCGATAATAGCCACGGGCTCGGAGCCCACTACGCTGAAGGGCTTCGAGTTCGGCGGCAACGTAATAGACTACAAGAAGGCGCTGATGCTCGACCACGTGCCTAAGAGCATGGTCATACTCGGAGCAGGCTACGTCTCTGTGGAGATAGGTACGCTCTACGCCAAGCTCGGCACCAAGGTGTCGATAGTTGCGAGGTCGGACGTGCTCTCTCACTTCGACCGCGACGCCGTGGACCTGGTCAAGAAGAAGATGACCGAACTCGGCGTCAAGATATATGCGGGTGTGACTCCCGCATCGCACGACGCCTCCTCAGTGACGCTGAGCAACGGGGAGAAGGTGGAAGCGGAGCTGATAGTGGTTGCCATAGGCCTTTCCCCGTACACTTCAGGCCTTGGACTCGAGAATACGCAGGTCAAGCTCGACCAGAAGGGCTTCGTGAAGGTGGACAACGCGCTCCGCACCGCGGACCCGAGCATACTCGCCATCGGGGACGTGATCGGCGAGCCGCTGCTCGCGCACAAGGCTATGCGCCAGGGTGTCGTCGCAGCCGAGGTGGCCGCAGGGCAGAACTCCAGCTACGACAATCTCGTTGTTCCCGCGGTCATCTTCTCCGACCCTGAGATATCGATAGCGGGCACGCTGGAGGGCGATGGGGTCAAGGTCACAAAGTTCCCGCTAACAGCTCTCGGGCGTGCGATCGCGCTGAACGCCACGAACGGCTTCGTCAAGATAGCAGCGGACAGCAGCAACATCGTCAAGGGAGTGGAGGTCGTTTCTGACGACGCTGGCGACATAATAGGCGAGGCCGTCGTCGCCATAGAGATGGGAGCCGCGCTGGAGGACATCGCAGACTCGATACACCCGCACCCGACGTACAGCGAGGCGCTGCAGGAGGCCGCAGAGGCCGCTCTCGGCAGGTCCATCCACTACTTCTACGGGAAGTGAGCGAGCGCTCACGCTAAAGGATCATTGGGTGGAGGGAAGGCGGTATGTGGGTGGGTAAAAAACAAGCGCAAGTGTAAGATACACTGTGCTAGACCGACACTTCCCCTGAGATATGATATGATCTTCCTTATTTAAATACCTTATTTATTCTTGAATTTTATTTGTAATAATTTCGGATTTCTTCACACGCATCCTCGCGAGGTTTACGTCCACAGCAGTCTGTAATTCTTCTCAGCGTCGAGATTCCTCAGGGGTAGGACGCCCCGTATCGCTTTCGCTACGGTCGCACGCGTTATCTTGGGGTTGTTGCCTTTCAGCAGGTTCCTGTGCCATCTCGGGCCTATGCGATCGGCATCAGCCTCGCTCTTCCCAAACGACATGCCGAAGAGGCGGTAGCTGCCGCTGAGCACCACCACGAACGGCGAGCTGTTTATAAGCGGTGGATTCTCGTACTCCGTCTTGTAGTGCGCGCGCATCCGCGGGAAGTCATCTGCCACAGTGTACTTGTCGAACCTGTAGCGTAGCATATAGGCCATCAAGCAGCCCCCGGCGCCCTGCACCGCTACTGTGAACCGGCGTATTATGCCCTTGCGCTGCAGCTTGAACACCCTGTACCTCACCGTATCCTCGTTGATTCCGAGCCTCTTGCTCATCTCCCTGTAGCTTGTCCTTGCGTTCGAGTTCAGGATCTCGAGGATGCGCCTATCCTTTGCGTCTATCCTCATCTCATCACCGACAAAGTTGACGAATGAGCTGTTGAGCGGCATGTATCCAAGGTGCGGGAAGACGAACTCCGACGGCCGCAACGTGGGCAGATAGTCCGAGAGCCCGGTAGCCAAGTCGGTCTCCCATTTGAGGTAGTTGCCAGGGGTATCGGCCGCGGCGAACACAAGAAGGTCAAAATCTCCTTTGGTCGTATAGACGTCCTGCGCGTACGCATCGTTTTTGAAGAAGTCACGGAGGATTGAGTCATCAGGTTTCTTCGCGAATCTTATCGTTATGATGTGGCGTTCTGCTAGGCCGAGCTTGTCCATATCAATCTCCAGCGTAAACTTCACATCCAGCTTCTCGACCAACTTTAGCAGGAGCTTGTTTGCGGTCGCTGCCGAGCAGCCCGCCGCTTTGGCCAGGCGCGTGAGGCTGGCCCTGGAATCCGCGCTCAGCTCACGCAGTACTGCCTTCTCTCTGCTGGTCAGTCCAGAATCGTAGATCCGCATCGGTTATGAGTGGGTAAAAAGGCATAAAAACCGCTAGTATAGAAATCCGAAAATAATGTAAATAAATTTAAAGAAAAGTCACAGCTTTTAAACTCATGAAGTCTCACCAGTATATTATGGATAGCAAGTACAAGGCCGCTTTCGCGCTAGCGTTCTTAGTGCTAGTCTATACGTTATACACCATACTGCTGCAAATCGGAGGCAGCACCATCGGCATCCTGCCCCAGCTCTTCTACGCGTTTATGATAGGCATGGTAGTGTCTGCAGCTGTCAGCCTGGCACTTGATAGGGGCAAGGCACTTCGCGAGATGATCGGCAATCCCGGGCTGCTTCTCCCGGTGCTTGTGATCGGCTTGGTCAACAACGCGCTCGTGCAGCTCTTCCTGGGCTTCGGCACCCTCGGCACAAACGCCAGCATAGCAAGCGTCGTGTATAGGAGCTGGGTGATAATGGCCATAGTTCTCGTGCCTCTTGTTCTCAGGCAGAAGATAAGGAAGATGCAGCTGGTAGCTACGCTTGTCGGCTTCTCCGGCCTCTACCTGATCATAAGCGGCGGCACGTTGATAGGCATAAACTACTCCCAAGCCCCCTACATCGGCCTGGTGCTCCTTTCCGCGTTCTGCAGCGCCATCGTGACCCTGATTTACGGCAGGTACACGTTCAACATCTTCGCGGGCGTAGTCTTCTACAACCTTGTGTCGCTGGTAATGGTTGCCTCTCTCGCGTTTGCCACAGGCACCAGCCTGGCCGTGACCTTCCCTCCCTCTGCTCTATTCTCCGTGGTTTTCTATGGCATTTTCGGCTTCGGAATTGCTTCAAGTCTGTACTACTATTCGGTGAAGGCGCTCGGTCCCCAGGTGGTCGGTAACGCCATACTCGTAGTGCCGTTTGTGACGATCCTGCTCTCGGCGATGCTTGTCGATACACCTATACAACCATATTACATAGTTGCGGCCCTGCTGATCAGCGCCGGCGTCCTCATCCAGCGATACTATTCAAAATCTGCCGAACGCATAACGAAGAACAAAATCCTCGACAGGCTTACGATATTCGACGTCACCGGTGCGTTCATAGACAACAAGAGCCCGCTCATCGCGCAAAGCATATCTGGCGGGAACCGCGCCTTCGCCATAAAGGTCCGCGGCCGAAGACTTGACGATAGTAAGCACTCCGGCGCGTTCAAGAAGTACGGGTGTGTCTCATTCACGGATAGGAATCCGCATGCGTCTGTGACCCAAGATGAGGTAAGGTCGATAGCAGAGGCGATGAAACTAGAAGGCGGAGAGACCGCGCTCATCGGCCTTGGGCATCCTGATAATCTTGAGAACGCTTTCGCCAAGTTCGTGTCCACTTCGGGCAAAAGCAGCCCTGATGAAAGGCTGTGGAAAGAATAGCGCTCAGATCTCAGCGGAGAGTGCGCCATCCGGTCCCTCGGTCACCTTGTACACCGGCGTGTCGTGGACCCAGTTCGTGTTCTCGTCCGCCTTCCCCGAAGCTATGTTGTATGCCCCTGAGTGGCATCCGCACACTATCTCGTCCCCGTCCATCGAGCCCTCGCTGAGGTCGCATCCTTCGTGCGTGCATACAGCGTATATCGCGTATACGCTGCCCTTGTGCAGCACAAGCGCCAGCCTCTTTCCGCCTGCATCAGCGCCAACCGGCGAATCCTCCTTCAGCTCACTCTTCTTCACGTTTAGTTTCTGCAAGGCCATGCAGAAAATTCATAATTTACTCTTAAATACTTTCCGCACTAACTACTATTGGGGGTTATGTGAAATTCGACAAAGCGGTATTTGTAGGCATAGGCGAATCATCTCTAAGCAAAGAGAACTGGACCAAGGTTGACGCTCTGGTTTCAAAGAGGGTGATGCTGAAGCCCGACGACCCACAACTCAAAAGCCAGCTCGCAGATGCCGACTGCATAGTCAATGGCTTCGGAGTGCAGATAAGCAAAGAGCTCATAGACGCCGCACCAAAACTCAAGTACATAGGGGTTTTCGCAACAGCATTCAATTTCGTAGACACGGAGTATGCAAAGTCCAAAGGAATAACAGTATGCAATGTCGCTGGCTACAGTACAGAGGCAGTCGCGGAGTTCGTGTTTGGAACCCTACTTGAGTATCTGCGGGACCTTGAAGGGTCCAAGAAACTAGGCAGAGAAGGAGTGAACGAGTACAGTGGGGCTTTCGGAGGGGAGCTAAAAGGCAAGGTCTTCGGTGTTTTTGGCCTCGGCAGCATAGGAAAGAGGGTGGCCGAGATTGCGCTAGGTTTTGGAGCAGACGTTAGATACTGGTCGAGGAATAGAAAATCGGATTACGAAGCAAAAGGGGTGAAATACGAACCCATCGATGAGCTAATCCCGAAATGCGACGTACTGACATTCCACTTCGCGCATAATCCTGAAACTAAGAACTTCATGAACGCGGAACGGATTCAAAAAGTGAAGAAGGGTGCGGTGCTGGTGAAAATGATTTCCATCGAGGCGTTTGATGTCGATGCGCTCGAGAAGCGTCTATCAACCGGTGACGTTGCCTTTATCTTTGAGTACGAGGAGGAAACACCGAAGGAAGTATTCCAAAAGCTCCTGAAATACAAGACATGTATGATATATCCTTCGAATGCATACGCGACCAACGAATCCATGGCACGCAGGCAGACCATACTCATCGGCAACATAGAGAACTATCTTGCCGGGCATCCTATAAACAAAGTGAACTAGGTGAAGTCCTTCGCGGAGCAGAAGGTCGTGGGTGGGAAACTCGTAAGCGTGAAGCTCGAGTATGGGCGTAAGATAAAGAGCATACAGATACTCGGCGACTTCTTCCTGCATCCTGAAGAGGCGCTGCCGAGGATAGAGAAGGCGCTCGTGGGAACGAGCCCGAGGGCGAAGAAGGACGAGATCTCGGGCAAGATAGCGAAGGTGCTTGCGATGAACAACGCGGAGCTGATAGGCGTAACCCCCGATGCGATAGCCGAGACGATAAGGATGGCTGCAGAGGCGAAGAAGTGAGGTGGCGAGTAATACCTTTGGAGGTGCATGACGCCTATACTAACATGGGCACGGATGAGGCCATCTTAGAGCACGTGAGGGACGGGAAGGCGGAGCCAACGATAAGGTTCTACAGGTGGAAGCCCAGCGCAGTCTCTATAGGCACGTTCCAGAGCATGGAGAAGGAGGTCAACACGGCAAGATGCAGGGAACTGGGAGTCAACTACATCAGGCGCATAACGGGCGGAGGCGCCGTCTACCACGACCTGAATGGCGAAGTAACCTACAGCGTCATAGCCCCTGAGTCGCTCTTCCCCCGCGGCATACGCGAGAGCTACGCCTTCATCTGCGACTGGATAATCTCCGGGCTCAAGACGCTGGGCATAGAGGCAAGCTTCGCCCCTATAAACGACATACTCGTGCAGGGGAAGAAGATCTCGGGCAACGCGCAGACGAGGAAGCAGGGCGTGCTCCTACAGCATGGCACCGTATTATACAGCACCGATGTCAAGCGGATGTTCTCGTTGCTGAACGTGAGCGCGGAGAAGATATCTGACAAGATGATAAAGAGCGTAGAGGAGCGGGTCACATCCGTGTCGAAGTACTCGAGCGCCTCGATAGAGGAGACGTACGAGGCTCTGATGAAAGGATTCACTAAGGGCAAGGAGTACGAGCAGGGAAGCCTGAGCGGCGAGGAGGAGAGCCGGGCAAGCGAGCTCGCGAGAACGGTCTACGCCACAGACGCGTGGAACTTCAGCCGATAGTCCTGTCGTTTATAAAGATTGATGTCGTATTGGCTTTGCTAATAAAGTCTCCGTTTTCGTATGCTAAATTAGCAGATTAAATACTTTCTTAGCAACAAGGCTTTGTTGATTAATCCCTGATAAATCAACATTTTTATTATTTTATCAACAATTAAAGTTATGCCCAAAACCGAGTACTCCTGTAGAATATGTGGGCTTCATTACAACGATAAATCTTTAGCCAATAGATGCTATGCTTGGTGTTCAACGCATAGTAGTTGTAATCTTGAGGTGGCAAGACAGTCCATAGAAGCCAAGAATGCGCTCAAGAAAAGTTAGGCTCTATCCCCAAGTTGAACGTCTCTGCAATCACTACCGAAAGGTTGTACGCGATCAGCCTGCGCAATTTCACTTGTTCTTGATCATGCTCTTTATGAAGAACTCGCCCGCCTTGTACGAGCTCCTGACGAAGGGGCCAGAGGCAACATAGAGGAAGCCAAGCTCCAGGGCCTTCTTCTTTAGGCGCTCGAACTTCTCTGGAGCAACGTACTCCTTCACCTCGTAGTGGTGCTGCGTCGGCCTGAGGTACTGGCCCATGGCCATGAAGTCCACGCCCGATGCCCTGAGGTCGCGCAGCGAGGCAAGTATCTCCTCCTCGGTCTCGCCGACGCCCAGCATCATGGCGGACTTGGTGTAGATGCGCCTGTCAAGCTGCTTCACGGTCTCGAGGACTCGCAGCGACTGTCTGTAATCGGCTCTCCTGTCCCTTATGCTGGGCGAGAGCCTCTCAACCGTCTCTATGTTGTGCCCTATGACATCAGGCCTCGAGTCCACTATCTGCTGCAGACGCGAGGCATCGCCTCCGAAGTCAGGTATGAGGAGCTCGACCAGCGTGTCCGGGCATAACTTTAATTGTTGA
>JAMCYP010000009.1 GCA_023476545.1 Candidatus Martarchaeota archaeon
AGCGCATGCGGCGTTTTGAAGCAGAGCCAGCTTAACATAGGGACGCTGGGCCACGTGGATCACGGCAAGACCACGCTCACATATGCGATCACGCACATGTGGACTGACGTGCACAGCGAGAGCGTCAAGAGGAGCATGACCATAAAGCTCGGCTACTCCGACGCGACGATACGCATGTGCGGCGACAAGAAGGAGGCCGAGGCGTACACTACCGAGCTCAAATGCGGCGACGGGAAGGAGGCGAAGCCGGTGCGGCGCATCTCTATGCTCGACGCTCCGGGGCACGAGACCCTCATGGCCACCGCGATAGCGGGGTCGAACATAATCGACGCCGCGCTCTTCGTGATAGCGGCTACCGAGCCGGTGCCGATGCCGCAGACTAAGGAGCACCTCATGCTGATAAACTCGCTGGGAATAAGGAACGCGATAGTGGTCCAGACCAAGGTGGACATAGTCGGCAGGGAGAGGGCGCTGAAGAACCACGACCAGATAAAGCAGTTCATCAAGGGCAGCAGCATAGAGAACGCGAAGATCATACCGGTAATGCCTAACAGGAACATAAACGTGGACGTCGTCCTCTCGGAGCTGGCGAACCTTCCACTGCCAGAACGGGACACCACCTCGAGCCCGTCCATGTACATCGCCAGGTCGTTCGACGTGAACAGGCCGGGAACCGCGGTAAATGAGATAAAGGGCGGAGTGGTCGGCGGCTCGATAATAAGGGGGAAGTTCAAGGTCGGGGACGAGATAGAGATAAGGCCGGGAGTGAGCACGCAGAAGGACAAGCAGAAGAAAGAGGCGTATGAACCCATAATCACCAAGATAACGAGCCTGTCGGCAGACAAGGACAGGCTTGATGAGGCCATAGCCGGGGGACTGATAGCCATAGGCACAGACCTCGACCCCGCTATGACCAAGGCGGACACGCTTGTGGGGCAGATGGTCGGCCACGTGGGCAGGCTGCCCGAAGTCACATACTCGCTAGAGATGCGATACGAGTCGCTCAACAGGGACGACCTTCCAAAGCAGGCGTTCAAGCCCAACGAGCCCCTGCTCCTTGGAATAGGCACGGGCACAAACGTGGGCTACGTGAAGACCGCGAAGAAGAACTCGCTCTCTATAGAGCTGAGGCATGCTGCCTGCGTTGACAAGAACGCCAAGGTCTCAGTCCTACGCAACTTCAGCCAGAGATGGAGGCTTGCGGGCTATGGAACTGTCAACGCGTAACCGCAGAACTCGCTCCTCAGGATAATTACAGAAGGGACAGCAGCTGAAGCTATGCTGATGGTTAATTAGCAGCCTGGCAAGCCGCTGCAGAGAGAAAGTAGTAGGGGCCCGTTCTTGGGGGAAGACGCGGGCCCTTTTTTCTCTTACTGTGGAGGTGTTACAATAAGTTTCATGGTCGCCTTGCCAGCATAATATACCTTGTGCCCCAGCCTGTGCGTAGCGAGCAGGCCCATTATTCTCAGCCTGTTCATCCTCGCGCATGCGGCGTTGTTGCCTTTGTATCCCATGTACTTTCTAACGTCCTCAGCACAGGCCATTCCCTGCGGCTGAGTCTGCACAAAGTTAAGTATCTTGACATCGACTGCTGACAGCTCTACCTGTTCATCGCGCTGCGGATCGAACTCTTCGGCCTGTCCGCCGCCGGTCGCCATCTCGGCGACGCTCTCCTCCAGGACCTTCATCCTCTCGCCGAGAGCCGCAAGTATCATGTTTGTCTTCTCACGCTGCTCGCCCAGGTATCTGTACCAGCCCTCGGCGCTCAGGTTTGATGGGACATCTGCATTATTCCGCTGGAGCAGCTCGCTTACCTGTTTCTTCAGCTCATCGAGCTCAGTTTCCATATGCTTCTTATCCATTACTCCACTCCTCCACTCCACTCTTGATTGTATCCCAACCCTTTCATGAGAGAATCATGAAACAATCATATCTGTGTATGTGTCAAGATATTTAAATATTGCGCTTTAGCGGAACACTGTATACTGCGCACTTCCAGACTTCCGCTAATCATGCAGCATCAGGCTTGACGTCGGCTCCTGAAGCAATAAAAGGCAGTAGTGTACGCATGTGATGAAGCCACTGCCGCGGTTGCGCTTCTGCTGCTGATATTGAGTGTGGCATCTGCCGCGTTCCTGATCCATCCCGCACACGGCGCGCATGGAAACTCAACGTACACAGCACAAACAACCGTGCCCTCGGGCGCTCTCAACGCCAGCAATTGGATACGCCAGCAATTGGATCAACCTGGCGCAACAGCTCGTTGCCGCGGTGAAGGCCGCTTCTCCCAGTACCAAGGTGGATGTGGCGGCCGCCTGAGACATGCGCCATCAGAGCAGCAGCCTAAGCCTCGACTACCTGATATCCGCAAGGAACATCTCAGGTCTGGACTTCATCGCCCGCGGTCTTCAACCAGAGCAGGGAGCAGTTCGGCGCTGAGTGGATGGGCGCCATGCGCCTCTATGCCGAGAGCGAGCGGATGCAGTACCTCATCCCACTCTACACTGATTTCTTCTCCCCGTATCAGCAGCCTGCAAATGGCCCGATCCCCGCATCCTTCTACCAGAACAGCACTCCGGTGTTTTACGCTTATAAGAATATCACCCGATAAGATAATCGCAAACGTTACTGGTGTCTTGGTTGCAGCAATTTCTCATACCGGCAAAAAGGGCGCAACTACTGAAGGGAAAGGCGCTCATGGATAGCGTGCACAAGCGCCTCGGCTGCAAGGTTGAGGTGAGGAACGACAATGAGCTTGTCATAGACGGCGATGCGCTCAACGAGTACAACGCGCGCGTTGTGATGCAGGCGTTCGCGCGCGGATTCGATTTCGACACCGCATGCAAGCTGCTGAGCGACGAGCGCTTCTTCGAAACGATAGACATGAAGCAGCTTTTTAAGAATGAGGCGCAGATAAAGAGGATAAAGGCGAGGATCATAGGCACCGATGGAAAAGCGAAGACCTACGTGCAGTCGGTCAGCGGCGCCGACATCGCAGTGTACGGAGATACGGTGAGCCTTATAGGCACCGTTGACGAGATACGCGTGGCGAGGGCGGCGGTAGAGGTACTCCTGGAAGGAGGAACGCACAAGAAGGCGTACATGATAATGGAGAAGGCGAAGCGCAGGCTCAGGGAGGAGAGGTAGCGGATATGGCAGAGGACAAGACAAAGACCGCTGACGAGATATTCAAAGAGTTCAAGGAGCACTCTATAACCGAGTTCTTCAGGAAGAACAGCCAGATGCTCGGTTACGCGGGCAAGGTGCGCTCCCTGACTACAATAGTGCACGAGTACGTGACCAACTCGCTGGACGCGTGCGAGGAGGCGAACATACTGCCGGAGATAGAGGTGCGCATAACAGAGGTGGCTGAGAGCAAGTACAAGATAGCGATAAGGGACAACGGCCCAGGCATACCTTCGAAGCACGTGGGCAAGGCGCTCGCCTCTGTGCTGACGGGCACCAAGTTCCACCGGTATATGCAGCAGCGAGGCCAGCAGGGCATAGGCGCCGGAGGATGCACCATCTTCGCCCTCATAACCACGGGCAAGGGCGTGCACGTTAAATCAAGCACGGGCAAGGAGGCGTACACATGCGACCTCAGCATCGACATAAAGGCGAACAAGCCCATGGTAAACAACATGAGCTCGATCAAGCCCGACTTCCGAGGACTGATGATAGAGGGAGAGTTCGGAGACGTGAAGTACGAGAAGAGCGACCACGGAGTGTACGAGTACGTGAGAAGGACAGCGCTCTCCAACCCGCACACGAGCATCAAGCTCGTGGAGCCTGACGGAGGGGAGGCGATCTTCCCCAGGTCGGTAAACACGATGCCGCGCAAGCCGAAGCAGATACTCCCGCACCCGCTCGGCATATCGGCGAGCGACCTGCTTGATTTCGCGCACATGAGCGAGAGCCGAAAGGTCACCTCGTTCCTCGTTGACTCGTTCTCCAGGGTGACCCACGACAAGGTTAAGGAACTGATGGAGATAGCGAAGGACGTGGACTTCGAGAAGCAGCCAAGGCAGTTGAGCTGGGAGGATGCGAACAAGATAGTGGCGGCGTGCAAGCAGGTCAAGTGGATAGGGCCCGAGCTGGACGCCATGTCAACCATAGGCGAGAAGCAGATAGACGTGGCAATGCGCAACATCATCGACCCGAAGTTCACCAGCGTGGTGGAGAGGAAGCCGCAGGTCTTCAAGGGAGGCATCCCGTTCGTTGTAGAGGTCGGCATCGCATACGGAGGCAAGGCAGGAAAATCCAGCGGCGATACCGTATCAGGCAACATACTCAGGTTTGCGAACAAGGTCCCGCTGCTGTTCGACACCGGAAGCTGCGCGATAACCGAGCATCTGGCTGTTCGGTACAGAGCATAGACTGGAAGCGCTACTCGATAGTGAGGTTCGACGAGGAGCCGGTGAGCGTGATGGTGAACGTCTCCTCCGTGTACATCCCGTACTCCGGGGTGGGCAAACAGGCGGTGGCGCAGGAGGACGAGATAGTCGAGGAGATAAAGCTCGCTGTGCAGGATGCCGGAAGGAAGCTGCAGAGGTTCCTGAGCGGAGAGAGGCACAGGAGCGTGCAGGAGAGCGGCTACAAGACGATAATGCGCTACGTAAGCCAGCTCTCATCCGACCTGGAGGAGATAACGGGCAAGAAGAAGGCTGAGACTGAGAAGGAGCTGAGAAGCCTGATAGAGAAGAAGTACAAGAGCCTGTTCAAGACCGAGGAGGAAGGACCGGCCGAAACTGTGGAAGAAGAAGCGGAGGCCGAGGAGTAGGCTCTAGAGCACCAGCTGGTCCAGGTGGTCGCTGTCCACCAGCTTTACATAGTTGTATTCGATGCCCAGCTTCAGCACCTCCGCCTCCTTGTCGTAAGAGGCGTACAGCCTGTTCACGAACTCCCTCGCCGAATCGTCGTTGAGGAAGACTATCGCGACCTTGGAGTCGCTCGACACCGTTAGCTTCCTCATCTTCGCCCCTTTCGAGTAGATGAAGATGCCGATCTGCTTCGTGTCTTTCGTGATGAGCATGTCAGCGCTGTCGTTGTAATCCAGGTCGGTGAAGAGCACCGCATGCGACACGCAGTAGTCACGCATCTTGCGGAATATTGTCAGGTATTCGACGTTGTGCTTCGAAGCCTCGACCCACTCCGCGGGTGCATAGTAGCCGCCGACGCTGGCGATCGCGCCGTCCTTCGGCATAGTAGCCGCCGACGCTGGCGATCGCGCCGTCCTTCGCCAGGCGGGCGAGCAGCCCGTTGGCGTTCTGCATCGTTATGGAGATGGGCATGTTGTTGGCCCTTATGCTGTTCCCTATCCCCATCTTCACCTCGTCTGCCGTGAGTGGCATGTACTTCCAGCGGTGGTAGTAGTTCACCTTGTCGAAGACGCCCAAGACGGCGCTCTTCGCCACCTTGACCTTCTCCCTCTTCGAGGGCGGGAACTCGGGGACGTCTATGTAGTACTCGTCGCGGTTGGGCGGCTTGAGTATGAAGTTGAGCAGCAGGACCACCAGCAGCGCGACCCCGAACTCTATGTAGATGGGCGGTATGTTCAGCACCTGCTTGCTGTACGAGGTCGTATAGGTGTAGTTGGTGTTGATCATGCTGAAGTGGAAGTTCTCAGTGCCGAATCCTATCAGAGTGCCCTGCGGGAGCTTGTAGCTGATGACCCCGTCTGTTATCTGGCCCGCATACGCATAGAGCCCGTTTATGTTGACGCCGTAGGAGACGTTGCTCAGCGGTATGCCGTTGCTGTATGCGGAGAATGTGAACGTGCCGTTCTTGAAGTCAAGGCTCGTGGGCGTTATGCTTACGTTCGAGACGTAGAAGAGCGCGCTGCCGTAGTTGTTGTTGTTGAAGTCCTCGAGCGAGACGATGTAGTAGCCGCCAGGTATTGAGAAGGCGTGGTACTTGACCACTCCGAGTGAACCCGTTATGAACCCTATGGGCACTGAGCCCACGAAGCTCTGGTTGAGGTTGTAGATGTTGAGGTGCACTAGCAGGCTCTGGCTGGAGTTCTGCACCTGGAGCTGCACCGGCACATTCTGCGTCGCGCCGATGGTGCCAGGCAGGCTTATCGCTCCCCTGGGCGTGTACGCGTTCTTTAGCACTAGGCGCCTTATGACCGACGACTGAGGGTTGCTTGCCTTGACGGTAACCACGTCGTATGTGCCGTTTGCGTCTGGTATGAACGTAACATTGCTGCTGCCGCGCTCAGGCGCGAGCATGGCAAAGACTCCCAGTGAGCCGCTCTCTCCCTGCGACAGCCTTACGTTCATCGTCCGGTTGCCCATGCGGTTCAGCCAGAGGTCAGAGCCTATGGCGCCTGCAATGTCGTTGGCCATCGCGCCCACGGACGTCCAGCCGTTGGTAGGTGAGTTGGAGAAGGCGAGCATCGTGCCCGACGCCGCAGAGACGTAGGTCGCGTTTCCGTACCTGAAGCCTCCGCTGAATTCAAATGTAGGATTATGGAAGCTCTGGTTCACCTCGAACTGCCCCGAAGACGCCGTCTGCACAGTGTCCAAACCGCTGTTGCGGAGCGCGGTCATGGTGTCCTGCGAGTTTATGAAGATTATTCCATTTGGACCAATGGATCTGCTCAGGTTGAGCCCGGCATAGACCACTATGTCCCCGTTCTGCAGCAGGGAGAGCAGCTCCGGAGAGGTGCCGTTGGTCATGTAGATCGGCATAAGGCCCGACGGTATTATCACTATAGAACCCGCGGGCACAGAAGCAAGCGATGACTCGTTTATGTAGCTGAAGCTGCTTGAGTTTCTCAGCAGGTCCTGGTTGAGAAGGCTCGCCTCCAGGGAGCTGCGAAGCGCGTTCTCGTCAAAGCATGAGGAGCAGTAACCGGTGACGTTGAGCAGGTATATCTTGGCGAACGGATTCGAGGGGTATATGGACATGGCGACCGAGGAGTTGGTCGCGTTTGATATCGAGTAGGAGAGCAGGGAGTAGACCACCGACGCGGCGCTGCCGTTGTACCCGTAGACCTGGCTCGGGGCCGCGGAAGCCAGCAAGGACACCGGACCGGAAACGGCCGGAGGCGTGCTTCCTATTGTAGAAGCAAGCGACGATGCAATGCCGTTAAGGTAGAAAAAGATTCCTGCAAGCAGCAACGCGAACGCTATGACGACGATCACAATCTTGAAAGCCAATCGCATCAGAAACCACAACGTTAGAGGGCGCTGCCCTTCTTTTTGAGCAGGAATCTTTCGACGAACCTGCTCGCGGCCCTCGAGAGCGGGTTCGTGTTCTCGTTTATCCTCTTGAGTATGTTGTATACCTTAACGTACTGGTACTTCCTGTTTACAGCGACTGCGTATCTCATTTCAACTAGCTCTTCAGCTCGATGTATCCCATCGAGACCATCTTGTCAAGTATCTGCTCGATCCTTGGTTCCGGCACCTTGTACGTCTTCGCGAACTCGCCCACGTCTATGGAGCTGTTGTGCACCTCTATCCAGTCCTGGATCATCGCCATGAGAGACTCGTCAGAGTAGGTCTGCAGCGCCTTTAGCTGCGCTGTCAGTGACTTGTTGTCCTCGTTGAGCTGGCCCGTCTGGATCGTTAGGTTCCTGTTCGACGTCTCGAGCTCGCGCATGAGCTTCTTCATCTCCACGTACTCGTTCAGCACGGCATCGTACTTGTTGAAGAGCGTGCTGTAGCTCTGCGACAGCCCGTTTATCAGGTTGTCCAGTACCGAGTCCACGTACTGGAAGAACTTGGCCTCGTCTATCTTGAACCCGTCGCCCATGACCGCGAGCGCAGATGCCAGGTTCTTTATCACCGTTGCCCTGCGCAGCCTGTCGCTGCTTCCGGGTATTATCGAGTACGTGAGCTGCAGCGAGTCCTGGCCGACGAGTATTATGTAGAAGAGGAACGGCTTCTTGTGTATGTTCCTGCTCTCCACCCGCGCTATCTCGAGGCTGTTCTGCGACAGCTGGAACGAGTAGAAGGGCACGCCCTCGAGTTTCTGCTTGACGTCCTCAAGGCTGGTCAGCAGCTTTCCGGGAAAGTCTATCTGCTCAACCTTTGGTTCCGTCTCAGTTGTCTCCTCTTGCACTAGCTCACGCCCACAATCTTGGTCGGATACTATTGATTAGACTGTTTTTTTATGCTTATCCTTGGCGTGTAGCTGAGGAACGAGAAGGCGAAAAGGAGCAGAAGGACGGCGACTGATACAAGTACGCTGTAGATCGTGGCCGAGATGAACAGGTTCAGCGACGCGAATATCACGCCGAAGGCTATGTAGAGTTTCTGCCTAGACTCGAACTTCTTCCTCCCCGAGATGTACTTCGGATAGCAGGACCTGCACACTACCAGCTTGTTGTTTCGCTCGTTCTTCGTGACGTTGCGCTTGAACCAGCGTATCGAGCCCAGGACGAAGTCGTCCTCTACAGGTATGCCCCGGCGCTCTTCCCCGCAAACGATGCAATAGCTCTTCTGCATTCAAACCACTACTCGAATGAGAGCTCGACGACCTTTCCGTACGCGCTCTTTATACGCTCCTCTTCCAGCGTGTCGAAGATGCTGCTTATAGTTATGTCGTCCACGCCTATCCTCCTGAGCACGTTCGAGACGTCGTCAGCCTTGAGCCCTATCTTCTGGAGCATGCCCGCGAACGCAACAGCGTTGGCGTGCCTGTGCATGCGGTTGAGCTCCGCGACGAGGCCGTCTATGTTCCGCTCGCTGACGCCGAGCGTCGTGAGCATGCGTTTGAGCTCTATCCTGCTTATCGAGAAACTTGACCCCATATCAAACACTATGTTACGTAGACGAAGACCTTCGTGATGAGCGTGTCCGAGAGCCCGAAGCTCCTGAGCAGCTCGACTATCGTATCCTTGCTCACCTTCTCCGCGGTAAGCATCTGCACCAGACCGCGTATGTCCATCATGCGGTTTGCCGCATCGAGCTGCTTGAATATGCTGTTTATTGTTTCCGAGCTGATGTTGACCTGTATCAGCTTCGAGTTAAGGTCTATCCTCTCGAAGTAGTACTCCTTCTGGACGTTGCTGTCAGCAAGCTCCTGCTGGCTCATTATGTCAGCTATCGTCAGCGTGTAGACGTCGAGCGGTATCTCGCCGACTATCCTGTCTATCAGGAAGACCTCCGGGAACTGCACGCTGGTCTGGAACGACATGTCCACGGCAGCCTGCCCAACTCCGAACTTTCCTATCTCCTTGCGCATGAAGTCTGAGAAGTTGAGCGACCCCTGCAGGTAGTCAAGGAACTTCTCGAACTTGATCCTGAGCATTATTGTGGTGCCAACGTTGGAGAAGATCGCCTCGTTTATGTCCGTCGGGTTCTGCGATGCCACGATGAGCCCGAACTGGTACTTCCTGCCCTCCCTGACAATCATGACAGCGTCGCTCCTGTCGTCGCTCGCGACCTTCCACGCCTCGTCGAGCACTATCAGGGCCTTGAGCCCCTTCGAAGCGCTCCATCCCTCCATCCTCATCTTCTCCTTCAGGGTCTGGAGTATGAACAGCGCCGCGAGCGCCCTGAACTTCTCGTCAGGGAGGTTGGACAGGTCTATTGACACGAGGCCTGACGTTGCCAGCTTGCCCAGGTCTATCGTGCTCTTCCTTGCGAAGTAGTCCTCGCCCTCGCGCGCGAACTGCCTGAGCCTGTATACCGCGTTCTCCAGCTCCGCCGGATACTGGTAGGTTCCCTCCTGGAGCTTCTCCTCCAGCAGCCCTATGACATCCTTGAGCGTCGGCGCCTCCTTGCCCGGCGGCGGCACGTCCGCGCTCGCGAATCCGAAGTTAACGTATGCCTGCTCTATCGCCTCGGTGGTGAGCCTCTTCTGCTCCGGATAGTCGCTTATGTCGGTTAGTATCTCGAGCGATCCTATGATCTGCTTCGACCTGTCCACGGGCTTCATGCCCGACAGGTCCATTATGTTTATGTAGTCTCCTTTGCCCAGAGCGACCACGGTGCCGCCGCTCTGCTTAACCCACGCCTTGTACTCTCCAGCCCAGTCGATTATTATCGCGTTCGTGTTCCAGACGTAGCTCGCCCTGGTCAGGAACGTCTTTACGAAGAAGCTCTTTCCCGCTCCGGTGATTCCCACGACCGCGACATGCGGGTTCGTGAGGTTTGCGAACGTCCAGGTGAACGGCACGTGGAATAGCTTGGTGATGC
The DNA here is from genome assembly GCA_023476545.1 of Candidatus Martarchaeota archaeon. GTDB lineage: Archaea > Micrarchaeota > Micrarchaeia > Micrarchaeales > CABMGC01 > JAJYVH01. Next base: position 10,152 of record JAMCYP010000009.1, read on the forward strand.
CTATGAAGATGGAGCTTGTCGGGTCGTTGAGCAGGTACTCTTGGGGCGGTTCCGGTGGCCTGCTGAATATGGTCCTCTTGGCCAGCTCGTTGCTCATAACGTTCTGAATCCTGACGAGGCTCATGCTACTTACTGACAAAACAAGCTATATATCTCTACCTCTCCAGGCTGAACGTTTCGCCGAGAAGGTCGCGGTCAGGCACGGTGTAGTTGTAGGTGAAGAGATGGTAGAGCTCGCGTCCCACCACGCGCGTTATGCTGAGGTCGAACGAGCTGAAGAGCGTCTGTAGGTGGTTGAGCTGGTTCGTGAGCGCATCAGCAGCCTCCTTCTCGCTCACTCCTACGGCGGTGGTCTCTATGTACATTACTGAGTCAATGGGGCGCTCGCCGCCAGATAGCCTGTCTATCCTTGCGTCGACCACGTTCATCTTCCTCTGCAGGTCCTGTATCGTTAGCTCGTTGGGCGCGCTGGAGCTCATCTCCTTGCTGAGCTGGAACTCGAGCGTGCCGCGCCTTCCCTCAAGCTCCTCCCTGTACCTCTGCACGTCCTCGGCGCTCGAGAGCACGTTGTATCTGAACGGGAAGCCAGCGTTCATGACTATGCGCTCCCACTTTTCCGGGCCCTCGCTCATCTTTATCTCCTCGTTCTCGTCCACGTTCTCCGCGGTGAAGACGTACTTGTAGATGTTCGCGGTCAGGTACCCGGTGGCGTAGTAGATGCCGTTTATGTACTTCACGATGCTGTTGCTGGTCTTTGGAATGTAGTAGTTCTTGACCGGCACCGTCTTTATGCCAAGTATCTGCGTGAAGACCGGGAAGAGGACGAAGTCGGCGTAGTTGAGTACGAGTATGACCATTATGGCGAGTATGACAAGCAGGGCCACAACCGCCGCAAGGCCGCCGAACTGAGCGGGGCTGAGCAGAAGTAGTATCGCGATGAGCGATGTCGTTCCCAGGTAGATCATTGTGCGTTCGTCCATGCATCACACCTACAGCTCCGTGGCCACGTTCTTCTCCCTGAGCTGCTCGCCAACGGTTATCGGAGGGATCATGTGGTCTGGTTCTACGAACCTCAGTATGTCGTCGCCCTCGAGTATCGATGCGGTGACGCCGAAGACGGAGCTCATGCCAGACGCAAGCTCGTCCGCGCGCTGCAGCGCCAGGCTTGTCGCCTCCTCCTCGTTCCCGCCCTCCGCAGTGACCATCGCGAACGCCTCAAGCATCTGCGAGCCCACCTTGTTGACGTTGTCGTAGAGATTGTGCCACATGGTGACCTCTCCTTTTATGCGTTCAGAGTCGGCCTTTGAACCCTGCGCGTTCATGCTCGCGCTCTGGTAGCGCTCCTCCGCCTCGTCAAGCTTGCTCCTTATGTTGCTTATGTAAGCGTCCTTGTTTATCACCGAGAGCTGGGTCGCGAACCTGACCGGGTACTTCGCTATGGTGATCGCCCTGCTGAAGAGCCTTGCGAAGTCTGCCTTCTCCTCCGCGTTCATCTCGGTCGCGGACTTGTACGTTGGTACGCTTACGAATGCGCTGGCAAATACAGAAGCTCCGCGCCTGACAACTATAGCGTTGCCGGAAGGCGCCATCATGAACGGCTCCTCCGAATTCATGGTTGCAACATGGCCCTTCATCCTGAGGAAGGGCACGAAGAAGCTCATGTAGAGCTTGGTTGAGAAAGCGAGTACGTCCACTCCGAGCACCAGCAGCGCCAACACAAACTTGAGCAGCGCGGCGGGCGGGAGAAGATAGATGGCTAGCAGGAGGACGACGTCAATCAGCAGCAGGATTGTAAAAAGGAACCTCTGAGATACCAAAGAACATACCCTTATAACTCATCAGTCTTACGAATTTATAACCTTTGAGCTATAGCAAGCCCATCTTCTTTGACGTCTTGGCGACTCCGCCTATGAACTCTGCTATTATAGTCATTGAAGTGTACGATATGGCGAGTATGAGCGCGGGGAAGAAGAGCACCGAGATGAAGTAAGCGCCTATGTCGCTCTGCAGCGAGCTCACGTCAGCCACGAGAGGCGAGCTGGCAGACACGGCGTTGGTCTGTGCCTGCGTCCCCTGACCGTTGGCGACTATAGCCTGTGTCGCGCTCTGGAGCTGCTGCGTCACGCTTACGTTTGTCAGAGAGTACGCGACAGCGAAGAGCGTGGGCATTATTATGTAGAAGGCGAATGCTGCGGCTATCAGCATGCCGCCGAGGCTGCGGAGCGGGAAGATGGAACGGAAGAGTATCCCCGGTATGAGCAGCACGGGTATGCCAACGTACATGAAGAAGAGTATGAAGTAGAACTCGGCGGTAAGCGCCAACATGCCGTCAACTAGCAGGCTGCTGATCACCCTGGCGGGTATTATGAACACCGCGGTTATCACCTGCGCAAGAGGCTGTATCAGCTCTATCCCTCCTGTTCCAGGGGTGCTTATCGTAACAGAGAGGCTGCTGTAGAACGAGTCAAGCAGGATCACGTTGTATAGGCTCGCCACTGTTCCGTGGGTAACGTTGACCGTGCTGGCAATATATGTCAGTGAGGTGTTGTACGGGTTGAGCGGCCCGGTGATGAATGACGGGATTATTCCAAAGAGTATGGCGGTTATCACCATGAAGAATGAGACGATTATCAGGGTTGCCAGCGCCTCGTATAGCTCACCAATCCCGAAGTTCTTCAGTTTGTCGTTGCGCATTGCCATGCCCAGCATCATCAATATGGCTGCGATGAGGAAGACGACGACCACCACTATGATCGCGACCGGCTCCCACTGGCCCCAGACCTGGGCCACCGCCTGGTTTATCTGGGAGCAGTACCATGGCGCCGTGTACTGAATCGCTCCAGGAGCCGTCTCAGAGCACGAATACACGTTCTGCGCGCTGACAACTCCTGCAAGTAGCAGGAGCGCCGAAACGGCGAAGAGCGTGAGTTTAGATGCGCGCATCGCAGACATCTCAGATTATGTTGGTAAGCAGCGACATGAAGTCCATCCTCTCCCCTATTGCTTGTGAGAAGTCAGATATAAAGACGTCAACTATGGTGAAGTTGAGTATCGGTATAAGTATCAGCCCGGAAGCGGCAAACGCGCCGTACTCGATGAAGGAGCTGAACCATGCAGTGAAGCCGGGCACTCCTGCGCCTGACGCAATAAACGCAATGACCACCGCAACCAGACCGCCTACAGCAGCGGTAACGGTGGTCAGGTCCAGCGCCGACACAAGCGCCGCGGATTGCATCTGCACGTTGATGTAGCCGTAGGTGAGGCTGACAAGCAGGGGGAAGAGCAGGCCCAGGCCGATCCCGAAGGCTATCATCGCGCCGCCGAATGTCCTGCTCACAACGAAGATCCTGGCTATCAAACCCAGGCTGGTGAATAAGGTGAAGAAGAGCAGCGCCGCGGCAAGCATCAGCGTCTGCACCTGCGAGAGCACAAAGGCGGTATACAGAGCATCGAGCAGGTCTCCGCTGAAAGTCTCAAATCCTGAGGGCAGCTTAAGAGAAGCCTCGCCGCCCACTCCTTTTATGTTTAACAGTTGCCTCGCTATGGCGACTCCATTTATTTTAATTTGAGGAGTGAACGATACACGCAGGGCAACAAGGTACACAATCTGGCTGAATGTAAGCACGTTGTTGTTGAACAGATGCATGTTGCAAACTGCTAGGGAGAATATGTCGGTGTTGCCAAGGGAGCCAGCATCGCACTGTGGCGGCACAAGATGCGCGGAGCTGTATATCGATTGGAAGTTGATGTTTGAGATTATGAGAGCTATTGCCAGGAAGACAAAGATGAGCGCTATGGAGAGGACGACCTCGAACATCTTGAGATGCGCCCAGGAACGGAGTTCCTCTCTGCCCACTACCTCGGAGTTCCTCTCTGCCCACTACCGTACTCAGCGCGTAGATGACCGCGACAACTGCAAGTATTGCCACCGCTCCTATCGCGGCCACGACGAACCACGATGCTATGGGAGACGTCAGGTAGCCTCCGAGCGCGTTCGTCGCGAGCAGCATTGGGATGATGTTTGCAATCATTGTCATATCACCTTGCTTAGCAGGCCCTTGGCCTGAAGTGAAGGCGAACCAAGCATGTCGCCAAACGTCTCAACCAGATCAAACGAGATGAGGAAAGAGATCACCAGGCCGACGAGTTGAACTGCTGCGTTGGACACGGCTATCGCAAAGCCATTCACCTCGCTGCTGATAAAGCTGCCGCCGACGAACGGCAGGAGCGCGCCGACCGTGCCCGTGCTGAACTGCCATATCGCCTGCACGCCGCTGGCGCTGGCGGACAGCTGCTGCAGGCCAGTTGCTATCTGCGGCAGGTATGTGGTGAACGGGTACAGGAGGGAGGGGAAGACGATGTAGAACGCTATGAAGAGCGCGATGAGCGTACCGCCGGCCGCGCGCGTCCACGGGAACGACCTGAGAAGCACTCCGGCGTAAAGGAATATAGGGAATAGGCCGTACACTATGAAGAGAAAGACGGGGATTATGATAAGCAGGCCTGCTATGGCGAGCGTGACGTCGAGCTGCTGGCCTAGTAGCGAAGCAAACGGTTCTAGACCCTGGAACGGGGAGAAGTCATAGCGAAGCAAACGGTTCTAGACCCTGGAACGGGGAGAAGTCAAAGCCAAGGTTATTAGGCGACAGCTGTATTTGGACGCTTTGCACCGTGTTTATGAAGGCGGATGCCACGAAGAGAGACAGCGCATTGTTCCACAGGACAGTAACTCCATTGTCCACATAGTTATAGCAGATAGCGTGATAGACGCTCTGCGTATTGTTTACGGGAAGCAGAACTGGGCAGATCTGGCCCGTGGTGGGTGAGCTCGTGCACTGGTTGCCTGCGCGATACGAGAGGCACACTCCGCGTGCTCTCTGAGCGCAGACCTGAGGCGCAGTTATGGAAGACACGTTGCCGCATGATTTCTCGTAGACGTACTGCGATGAGGCGCAGCCTGTAGAGCTTATCTGCGATTGGCTGAGCGACGAGACTGGATAGTAACCCGGCTGCCCGGGAGTGAACGACTGCAGGTTCGAAAAGCCGATATTGCTAAGGAAGCTGATCGCGCTGCCTGAGAACGCCAGGCCTCCGGCTATTGCGGCTATGACGAATATGTTGAACAGGCTCTCCACCACCTCGCGCTTCGAGAACTTCTTCAGCGAGTCTATTCCAAACGCGTATCCGAACGCGAAGACCACTCCGAGTACCACGAGCACTGTGAAGACAACCTCAAGCGCGATTGTCATCATAGGGACATAGTTGAGTGATGCGGTGTTCGAGCCGCTCAGCGTCGCGGGAAAGAGGCTGTTGCAGAAGCCGGTGAACAGGCCCGCGGCGTTGACGCTGCCAAGAAGAAGGAACAGCACCAAGATTTTTGTTAGCTTCATATGAACACTATATCAGTTTCTCAAGCCCCACGAGGCTCGCGTAGCCTCCGAAGAGTTTGGATAGGCTTATCATCGACGCTATAGCTATCAGTATGTTGAGTATCGGGAAGATTATCGCTGTTATGAACATCACGCCGTAAAGATTGGTGAGCGCGAGGGCGGAATTGACCGCGCTGGTTGGTGTGCAGCCGCCCTCAAGGTTGAGTGTTGTGGCAGGAAGTTGCCCTGCGAGTCCTCCTATCCCGCTTATTACCTCGCCTATGAGCCCGGCGCCGAACAGATACGGAGTGGCGAAGGCCAGCTCATCAGCAATCAGGTTGCCTGGCATGCAGCCGTAGTACCTGAGGGCTCCGTCAGCGCGCGGCAGCACGAAGAAGTTCACATTGGAGTGAAGAGGAGCCACGCACATCTGCGAGTCGGGAGGCGAGGAGGAACATTGAGGCTCTCCGCCAGCGGTGTTCGTGATAGTGATAATAGTTGGATGAGACGCTGTTGGGGTCCCCGCACGTGCTCTCATAGGCGTACTGCGATGGGGAGCATCCCGAGTTGGAAGCCTGCAGTGCGGGCACGTACCCGGAAGTAGGGCAGAGCTGCGCTCCGGCAGGCAGTCTTGACGTACATACGCCAGCTGTGGCAGGATTGCCGCACTGCGACTCGTAGACGTACTGCGTACGCACGCCGCTCGGGAGGCATTCGGCGTGGTTCCCCGGCTGGCCTACCAGATTGTTCAGGTTGGTGTAGCCCCCGAACGAGTTGGATCCGTAGACTGAGACGGTGCCGTTGGGCTGCTGTTCGTATAGGGCCATTGTCTGTATTGCGGGAATTGAGTTGCTGGTGCCTATCGGCCCGAGGCTGAGGTTGGTGAATGCGCTGTATTCGATCATGTACATTACCGGGAAGATCAGAAGCGCCGACAGGCTTATTGCCATCAGCAAGCCGCCGAGGCTGCGGGTGAAGAAACTTGCGCGCAGGATTATGCCAGCGGCAAGCAGGTACGGCCAAGCGTAGAGGAAGAAGGTTATGAGTATGAGCTGCATCGCCAGCAGGTAGAAGCTAAGCCCCGCTTCAAGTTGGACAGGCTTGATGAAGTTCGAGATGTCTTCATAGCCTGCGAGAGGTGAATAAGAGGTGTTAATCTCTCCTAGTGCTGCGCCAGGAGCCAGACAGGCGCTGGGCCAGCACACGTAAGTACGGGCCTGGAAATCCGTGAGGAAGCCGATCCAGCCAGAGTACACGTATAAAGAGTTGAGGTTCGTGGCAGACTGGTTGGTGAGGTTTGCTACGATCATATAACTGGAGATGAGTCCGTAATCCACGCTTGTGGTCAGGCTGCTTAGTGATGAGTTTATCTGCGAGCAGATATCAAAAGTGGGCGCGTATGAAGGGTTAACTATTGAGAGCTGCGAGCCTGACAGGTGAGCGCAGAGCGATGTCAGGCTTGACTGCGAGAGTATCGAGGTGAAGGAGATGGCACTTGTCCCAACAAGCGTTATCACGCCTATTATCACTATCACGAACACCGCGCTGGCTATCGACTGCCACAGTTCCGCCACAGCGGTGGACTTGGCGCGCTTGTTGTTGATTATGCTGGCCACGACGTAGTAGATGGCATTTATCATCAGGCCCACTACCACCGCGAGGAATGCTAGAGGCAGCCAGTCCTGCAGCGCGGATGCGCTGGTGATCAGCTGCGGGTTGGCGGCGTACGCCGGGACCGAAAGCGCGGCTAGGGCGAAGAGCGCAAACGCGATATACATTGTTTTGATTTTCATTTGCTAACCAGGGAAGCGGCCGGGAGAGAACATCTCTGATATCGAGTCCAGGCCGCGGGCTATGCCCATGATGAAGCCCATAGTCACTCCCATGTCGATGGCGATAAGGACTATGCCCAAGAAGAGGTAGGCTGCGACTGTCGTTCCGTACTCTGCCGCAACGTTTGGCGCGGTAAACACCACTGCTATGAGCTGGTTGAGGTTCGAAAACGCGGGGCCGAAGAAGGTCGCGGGCAGCGATAACCCTGAGGCAAAGGAGGGTACCGTGGTAGTATTGACTGCTGTGGGCGAAGTGGATGTGAAGAAGGACGTTGAGACGTTGGGCAGTTGGTAGTTGCCAAGGAACGAGGAGAAGTAGCCGTAGTAGTTGAAACCGGAGGCGCTGCTGCATGTAGATGTCTGCGACAGCCCGGTTATGTGCAGGCAGCCCGCGATGTAGATGTTGAGCCCTATCATCAGGGGAAACACGAAGTAGAAGCCGATTGCAAGCGCGAGGAGCGAGTTGGAGACCTTGCGCAGTTGCGGTCCTCCAAAAGCAAATGTACGGAAGAGCAGGGCGAGAGGTGCGAGCACTGTGAGCGCGGCTGCCTGGATTATCGGTAGCGTTATGAAGAGTATGAACAGGCCGGAGAAGGCTACTGCCAGGAGGCCTCCGTAGAACTCGGTGAATATGGCCGACACCCCGCTGAACAACCCTTCTACGGCGTTGGAGAAGCTCAGGGTGACGTATGAAAGCCCGCCTTTTATGCTAGTGCCTATTATTGTGCCACCTGCGCCGCCGAACACCTTGTTGAGCGTCCACGTGAAGATGTTGGACGCGATCGAGTACTGTATCGAGGTGGTGTACATCTTGCTGATGAGGTTGATCCCATTGACGAAGAGCAGGCTGCCGGCGTAGTTGTCCGCTGAGGTGAAGAGGCTGGTGTAGTTAGCGCCGCCCACCAGGCTCGGGCCAACCTGGCAGATCGTGAAGGCAAAGCCTATGAGGATAATGAGTATGACGGCGCTTATGATCACCTCCAGCATCTCGTAGCTCGAGATCGCCTTGAGGCGCTGCGCGGCTGAGGGCGCCATGAAGTTGGCAAGCGTATACACGAATGCGGCAATGCTTATGCTGAAGAGCACCACGAGCAGGTTTATGCCGACCCATCCGTTCTGGTTGATGGTGGCGAAACCGCACGCGTTTGCAAGCATTATGCCTATTGGTAACATCTCTCTACACCAGTTTCAGTTTGCCTCCGAGGCTAAGCCTTATTGTGCCGCCCAGCATCTTCGCTATCGAGTCTATCAGCGGCAGCGTTATGCCAAGGTCCAGTATGAACAGCACGAGCTGCAGTATCAGGTAGCTGTTGTATGCCATTATGCCATTAAGCGGCCCGTATATACCCGTCAGCGCGCCCACAACGTTGGATGATGACTCTCCAGCAGCGAGAGCCGCGTTTAGTGCACCGCATACCAGGCCGCCCAGACCTCCGCCGCAGCTCTCTTCAGGAGGCGTATACGCCTGGGAAGCGAGCACGCTGGTGACTGGATAGTTGAGCGCGAGCAGCACGGCAGGGTAGATGATGGATATGCCTATGGCTATCGCTATTAGCGTACCCCCGACTCCTCTTATGAAGGGCAGGGAGCGCATTATCAGGCCCGTGGGCAACAAGACGAATAGGCCGAGGAGGAAGAGAGACGGCAGCACCGCCTGCTGCAGCGCAACGAGCAGCGTGACCGGAAACGCAAGGAGCGTTATGGCGTCATCGAGTATCGACTGGTAGTCGCCCTTCTTCACGTATGCCAGCAGCATGCTGTTCTGGTATGGATTGAGAGCGAAACCGAACTTAAAAGCCACTACCGGCGGTATCGGAAGCGGGACCCAAAGTTCGAAAGAAGTGCTCTGGAGTATGCCGATTCCTGAGCTCATGCCGAAGAGATAGTCATAGATTGAGCCCAGCTGGGTCTGCACTCCCTGCAGGTAGTAGCATGCGCCGTTGACCACGGTGGCTATCCCGCCCGTGCCAGAGAGCGTAGATGCGTTTATGCCCGTCTGGTTCGCGATGCTTGACGCGTACCCTGGAGGCACGAAGAGCGTGGCGATGTTGCCCATGAAGACAAGCACAAGGAAGATGCCCGCGACCAGCATGACAGTCTTCACGAACTCCCAGTACTCCTTGTCGAGCCACTCGCCTACGCCCGTGCCCGGCAGTATCTTCGATATTATGTAGCCCAGGGCGAGCACGTCAACAGAGATAGTGAGCGCGAGGAGCGTCGTGCTGAGAAAATAGGCAGGAAAGGATGGCGCCTGGAGGAGGCATGCTGAGGCCGCACTTGGTATCCCTGCGAGAGCAGCAAGCGAGAGAAGCAAGACGAGAACGCCCTTCCTCATGGTCACCGTGCATACATCTATCCTAACTTATAAAAACTACCGCTCAGTGCTTCAGTATAGAGAATCTGCGCATGTAGGCCTCCGCCTGGAAGATGACGAAGTACGGGAGTATGAACAGGGAGTTCAGGATCAGCACTATGTAGCTCGAAAGCAGCGTGCCAGTGGCGTGGATGACCACAAAGTCCACCACGGAGAGAACGAAGACGAGCGTTATGACCCAGAGCAGGAAGTACTGGGGGTTCGTGAAGACTGTCATGCTGGCTCGACGACCAGCTCGAGGCTGCGGTTCAGAGCCTGACCTATGCTCTTGTTGTCTATGGCGATGGCGGTTGGGGCGTAGAAGATGGCCATGAAGAGGAAGAAGCCCACGACTGGCGTGAGTATGCCCTCCAGGCCAAGGAAGTAGCCGAGTATGTTGACCAGCACGAGTATGAGCGCGTAGGCGAGGAGCACGACGAAGACCCTTGCCGTGTACTTCTCTATGCCGCGGATCGCGCTCGCGAGGTTCCTCGTGAAAGTCCTCTCCGACTTGACAATCATGCTTATGGCCACGAAGGCGAAGCTGAGGAAGAGCAGCGAGATGAATGACGAGATTATTATGACCGCGAGGCCCACAGCGTTTATGTTAAGGAAGATGCTAGCAGTCCTGAGGAAGATCGCCCCGCCGGAGACGTATGTAGGCAGGGGGGCCAGCAGAGGTATGACGAAGGCTATGACGAAGGGTATGGAGAAGAGGAGGACTAGCTTAATGTTCTTGGCGTATGTCTCCCAAGCGTCCTCGAGCAGCGTCGTCATGAAACCATTAGCACATACGCATTAACATTAAAAATAGTAGTGCGTCAGCCCGAACCCGGCGAGGTGGCATTGCCGGCGCTGTTAGCTGCGTAGAAGTACGGGCCGTTGTAGATAACCAGTGATGCGCGCTCTACCGGTCCGGCCTTTCCTGCCCAGGGTATGGTAACGGTGAGGTTGTACGGGCTGGTTCCGTTGAGCGACAGCTTGTTTACGTTGACGGTGCATTCGTAGCCCGCGGCCTTGCACTGCTGTGGGTCGCCTATTATGCCCTGGCCACCTAGTCCGGCGAAGCTTGCCGACGCTCCGCCGTAGGTGAAGGCGAGCAGGTATACTGTAGAGTTGCTAAGGTTGCCGTGGACTACGCTTGCTCTCAGCACCGAGACATTGGCGCTGCTGTTAAGCAGCAACGTCTGGTTTACCACAGATATGCTGAAGCCGTTCTGATACGATACGTGCGAGACATAGACAAATGCCACGGCAATCATCACCAGAAGCGTGAACGCAGCCGCGAACACCTGTCTGTGGCCGAGAAGCCAGCGCTCTATGCTCCCAGAGACGTGCCTCCCTGAAGAGACCGAGAGCGCGAAGACAAAGATGAAGATGAAGAACGCGTAGTAGGTAGTGAGCACGCGGTCTATGAACAGGAACGGTATTATGCTGAGCAGCGGGATCAGCTCCTTTCTGTTGAAGTACAGCGAGACTACAAGTACAAGTAGCGAGACGATTCCGAAGAGGACGGAGTATGCGGGAAGCGGTATCGGATAGACCTTCAGGAGCGCGAACGAGATGACAGACGGGTTGAATGGGATTATCGGCTGGTTGAGCGTGCCAAGAATCGATCCGAAGAAAGCCCCGGGGTTCTGCAGGATGAAGTAGCCGTTGAAGAGCAGGAAGACCGCTGCCGAGGCAAGCGTGTTCCGGAGACCACGGCGCAGCCCGTGGGAGTTGAACGAGTACGCGAGCAGCAGCACAGCAGGAAGCCAGAGCTCCTGCTGTATCGAGATACAGAGCCCGATGAAGACCCAGGCGTACTTTGAGTCGATCTCGGTGTAGGCGAGCAGCATCAGCGCGAGCATGAGGTATACTGTGGCAGACGTCAGCGAGATCGCGGCGAGGACGAAGATCAGCAGGAATGTGATGGACGGGCGCATCAGCTGCCTATCCTTGAGCGAACGTGCGAAGACCAGCAACAGCAGGAAGAGAAATAGGGTGAACTGCAGCGGCATGTAGACTGGATCAAGGCTTGCTATTACAGGCTGTGCAGCAAAATAGAAAGGAACGAAAGCAAGGAAGAAGAGCGCGGGGTAGTCCATATGGCCGATTATCCTGTTTGTCGTGGTGAACGTGGCGCCCACGCTCCCTATGTGCTGCGACAGCAGGAGGGAGATCGATGCCGCGTAGGGGTTTGTGCCGTTAAGCAGCATGGCGACACTCGTCAGCTTCAGAACCTCTTCGTCATCGGCTACGAAGATTCCCTTGAGAAGGAAGAAGAAGTAGAAGACGAGTATCAGGAAGAGCACGGCAAGCAGCGCGTATTTTGCCATGCGGTCGCTGCGGCGTTCCTTTCTCAGGAAGTAGATGCTGATCGAGGAGATGAAGAGCAGTGGTATGAAAAGGACGAACCACAGGCCAAGGGACTGTATCTGGCTAAGAAGCTTCACAAGTGCGCCAAGGATCATGTCGCCGGAAGCGGCGATCTGCATAACGTAGCAGAAGAGAGAGATGGAGAAGAGGGCATGCAGCTCTGATGACCATGAAGCGCGGTCGTGGCTCAGCGAGTACAGCAGGAGGAACGCAACCGCAGAAACGCCAAAGACAAACCCGAAGAACGCCACGTTTGCGGCAAGGTACGAGTACAGGAACACGAAGCCTGAGTCGAAGACCAGTAGGATCAGTATCAGGAACAGCTCAAAGTAAGCGATGCTCCTTGAGTCAGTCGGTCGCATGCTTGGAATTAATACTCAAGCTATATCTAACTGCTGCAGCGGCGCATGATTGCGAGCCTTCAGGAGCAGCTTATGTTTGAGACTGCGGTGCCGTTGATTGCCGTCCCAAGATGCGTGAAGGTCGTTACCAGCGGATAGGCGATTATCACTACGATAAGGCCTATTATGCCTCCGACTATCATCGCGGTGGACCATCCTATCAGGTTCTTCCTGTAGTCAAGCGATGTAGGAAGGAAGTGGGCTATAGCGTATAGCACGCCTCCTATCAGGAAAAGTGCGAGTGCGAGTACTCCTATGATTGTCTGAACTCCAGTGATGAAGCCGCAGAGAGTGCTGGAGATGGCCGCGGTGGTGTTGGTAGCCGCAAATACCATAGAGACTAGGCTCAGACCTCCAATAACGTAAAGCAATGTTTGCAATCTTGTGATTCCCATCGGCACACCTGGTTAACCTCAACTTCTATGGTTATGCACTATTTAAATAGGTTTCCTTGGTTTTCGGAAAGGACTCACTGCAGTGTGGCGACTATCCCGTCTATTATGCCGTGGACGCCTATGCCGCCTGTCGCCCTCACCGCTATGCGGTGGCTGAGCACCGGCTTGGCCAGGAACTTGATGTCCTCTCTTGTGACCTGGCTCCTGCCCTCGAGAAGCGCCTTGGCCTTGCCGCACTGCATGAACGCCAGGTCGGACCTGGGGCTGCCTCCCATGACCACGTGTATGTCCTTCCGCGTCGCCGCCACTATCCTCGTTATGTACTGCGCGACCTCATCCGGCAGCTGCACAGACTTGGCCTGCTCCTGCAGGCTGAGGACGTCCTGCGTGCCTATTATCTTCCTGACCTCGACCTTCTCCTCCCTCTCCTTTATGCGCAGCATCTCCTGCTCCTCCTCCATGCTCGGGTAGTCGACGCTTATCTTCATGATGAACCTGTCCGCGAGGACCTTCGGAAGAGGTTCCGTGCCCTCTATCGTCAGCGGGTTCTGGGTGGCGAAGGCGATGAATGGCTTGAGCAGCGGCATCGTCTGGCCGCCGACGCTCACCTGGCGCTCCTCAAGCGTCTCGAGCAGCGCGCTCATCGTCTTGGGCGGAGCCCTGTTGAGCTCGTCCACAAGCAGTATGTTGGTGAAGACCGGCCCCTTCTGGTACTTTACGCTGCCGTCGGAATCCGCGTAAGTGTACCCGACTATGTCCTTGGGCATGAGGTCGGGGGTGCCCTGCAGCCTCTTGAAGTCGGCCTCTATCGTGCTGGCGAGCGCCTTCGTCATCGTTGTCTTAGCGACGCCTGGCACTCCCTCGAGCAGGGTGTGGCCGTTGGCCACGAGAGCGATGAGCATGAGTTCTATCGTCTCCGTCTTGCCCGCTATGTGCTTCTTCATCTCCTCCAGTATCTGCTTGTAGGTCTCGTTGGGGCTGGGGGACGGCATGCTATTATATCGATACATAGGCTTTAAATAGGTTAAACGAGCAATCTGCTGAGTGGAGGCATGATAGGGAAGAGCCAGAGCAATAAGCGTCCGGTTACGTCAGCCGAGGCCATGGAGGTCTTGGAGGAGAGGAAGGAGGACGGCGAGCTCGGCTACGAGCAGAAGCTTGCCTACGAGCACATAAAGAAGTACTCGGGAATAAGCGCAGCTGAAGCGAAGAAGATGTCAAAAGAGCTGATGGAGTACGGTGTGGGCGAGGGGACGGCGATAAAGATAGTTGACATAATGCCGGTCGACGCCATACAGCTCAAGCACATTCTTGCCAAGGAGAAGAAGACCTTCGAGGAGGACGAGGTCGGCAAGATGATGGAAGTAGTGAAGAAGTACAAGGGCAAATAGGGCCCAGGTGGGTATCGTCTTGCACATAGCGAGGAGTGAAAATCATGGTTCAAGAAACGCACGAAATACACGAGCACGAGGGCCTGGAGGAGTACGCCCTGGTTCTCGACTATCTCGCGAGCGGCAAGTCCTTCTCGGTCAAGCCCGAGCCGCTGGTTCAGCTCGTAGGCGAGACCAAGTTCACGCTTCTTGAGGCCGTTCCAAAGGTCAGCGACATAAAGGTGAGGGAGCGCGTCTACATCGGCAAGGGTGACAGGGACAAGATCGCGCTCATAAAATCGAGAATAATGTACAACGACCTCACGCAGGTGGCGAAGAACGAGCTGCCGGGCGCGATAGTCGACATAATCAAGCAGAACGAGGCCAAGTTCGTCGGAATATTCAACACCGCCTCCTCGCTCAACATAAGAATGCACTCCCTGGAGCTGCTGCCAGGAGTGGGCAAGAAGCATCTTGCCGCGATACTCAAGGCGAGGGAGGAGAAGGATTTCAGCAGCTTCAAGGACATAAGCGAGCGGGTATCGCTGCTGCAGGATCCGATAAAGCTGCTCACCGAGCGTGTCATAGCGGAGCTGAAGGGCGACAGCAGGTTCTACATGCTCACCAGGCCCTACGGCCGTGAGATGCGATGAGAAAGGAGAGGCAGGGCCTCACTTGAACTCGGGCGCAAGCGCCGCTGCTTTCTTGCTGAGTTCTTCGGGAGTGTAGTGCAAGCTCCTCTGCTTCGGGTCGGTGACAAATTCGCTGTTTCCAGGTATTACGTGCCAGTGCATGTGCGATATCGTCTGTCCGGCTCCCGGACCGCTGAGCAGTATGAGCTTGTAGCCGTCTATTCCGTGAGCGCTGTAGAAGCCCTCCACGAGCCTCAGCGCCTTTAGCATGCCTGCGTTCTCTTCCTGCGTGAGTTCGCTCAGACGCGCCACGTGCCTCACGGGCACTATGAGCACGTGATATTCCGCAACGCCGTCCATGGCGAGCACTATCCTCATACCTTCTGCCTTTGTGATTGTAGACCTGCCTACTATTTCCTCCCTGCAGAAGATGTCTTTTGTCGCGGTCTTCTCCATACCTACAGCCTTTCAAGGTGCCTCTGATGGACTACGAGCGTGCGCTTGGTCTTGTTGGAGACCATCAGCTCGACGACATAGGCGCTGCCGCGCTTCTCAGTGACTGTGCCTACGCGGCCCCTGTACCTCGGGTGCGGTATGTCCTTGAAGTTGCCCTTGGGCACTATCGCAACGCGGTCGCCGACGTCGAAGTTCTTCACCAGGCTGCCGATGGAGAGCTTGCTAGGCTTATGGTGCCTGGCCAGGTGCCTGGCCCTTCCGGAGAAGAGACCGTGTGAACGTTCGGACATGCTAACCCTTTGCAATTAGTAGAATACGAGATATATTGCAAGTAGGTATATAAATACCTTGCCTGTTTATAAAGCGTGTGAGATAATGGCGAAGAGAGTCGCACTTAAACCGCAGTTCAAGATAGAGAACATAGTGGCGAGCGCAGACCTGGGAGTCGAGCTTGACCTTTATGCAATAGCCAAGGCGTCTCCGGACGTTGACTACGAGCCGGAGCAGTTCCCCGGAGCCATATACAAGATACACGACCCGAAGGTTGCCCTTCTTCTCTTCAAGAACGGGAAGATAATCTGCACTGGCGCAAAGACCGAGGCCGACATAAAGAAGGCGATAGACCAGGTAATAAAGGTAGTGAAGAACTACATACTGAGCGAGAAGAAGTAGGCGCTCGTAACGCCTATAATTAAATAGGGTCTGAGCCAAGCAGATCCATGCTTAAGACACTGCCTTTCACTCAGAGGAACACGAGACTGAGAGTCGCTGCCGCAAACGTTGCGGTTGAAGAGGCCGTTGCCCTGGGAGCGCAGAACGTTGACGACAGGTCGTGCGTCTACGCTGCCGATTTCTACAAGTCAGTGAACCCTGCGTTCTCATGGAAGACAAAGGCAGAAGGTATGAGGGGAGTTGTCCACGTCGCTTTCTTGTGCGACATGGGTTCCGCATACCAGAACGCTTACGAGACTCTCCCGATAGAGGTACACAGGTGCCTCCAAGACGCGGGCGGGGTGAGCGACGTACTTCCGCTCAGGAACATGAGAAGAAACATAAGATCCAGCAGCAGCGTCGAAGGAGAGATACTGAGAAACGAGCTGCGCGAGAGCGTGAAGGGGCTGCTTGCAGAGATAGACAGCAGGCCGTGAAAGGCTCACCTCATTCTTTTCATAGCGAATCTATAGATCAGGTAGAGCGCCAGCGCAAAAACGAATACTGATGCGATCACGAGAGGAAAGCTGGAGATAGAGAGCGCGTAGTAGCCGAACGCTACCAGCAGGACGTCCCAGATCAGCGTGCCCGCTATCGAGTACGCGAAGAACTTCCTTGCAGGCATCTGGGCGAAACCGGCCGGGAAGTTTATCAGGGCGCGCACCACTGGAACAAGCCTGGCTATGAATACCGCAAAGGTTCCGTTCTTGGCAAACCAGCTGTCGAATGCGTCGAGTCGCTCCTTCCTGATGTGGAACACGGCAAGGTGCTTGTACACCACGTCCTTGCCCAGGAAGTAGGCTATGTAGTAGTCGACGCCCATGCCGACTATGCCTCCCACTATCACCGCAAGAATGGTGATGAACGGGTCGAGGGTGCCCTCTGCGGCGAGGAGACCTACGGCCGGAAGCACCACCTCGCTCGGCACTGGGAACGCTGCAGCCTCGAGCAGCATGAGCACGAGGATGGCGAGGTAGCCATACTGAGAGACTAGCGCCGTTATGCCAGCGTAGGTAAGACTGAATATGCTTGCGATAGACAGGAAAAACATAGTTGTATTTATACTGCAACTTTAATCAATTCTCTGAGCAGATGGCATCATGAGGGTCATACGTTTCAGCGAGGCTATAGGTCAGCTGAAGCTGGTTCCGGGATCGTTCGATGACCTCTACCTGCTGGCGAGGGTGATAGGCGCAGGCGACAGGGTAACGGCGAGCACGTACAGGCGCTTCAGGCCCAACGAGGGCGACGTGGGAGAGCAGAAGGAGGTGGTCATAGAGCTGCTGGTCGAGAAGGTGGAGGTGGACAAGAACGCGCAGAAGCTCAGGCTGATGGGCAAGATAATCAGCGGCAAGCCTCTCGAGTACGTGAAGCTGGGCGGATACCACACGACCAACGTCGGCGAGGGCGACACAATAACCATACACAAGGAGGAGTGGAAGGTATGAGGAT
>JAMCYP010000022.1 GCA_023476545.1 Candidatus Martarchaeota archaeon
CACCGCATCAGGATTCTCTATCAGCTCGTTGGCGAGCTCGCTGTCGAACTTCTCAAGGTCCTTCATGCTTACGAAGACGGCCCTCTTCTGCGGGTACGCGAGGAACATGCTGTTTATGTCCTCTATATAGTAGGTGTTGTAGAATTCAACGAAGCGGTCCTCAAGACCGGGACTGACCGCACTCTGCGAAACAAGCTCTTCCAAGCGAACCCCAAGGCATATTTGGCTCGTTAAAATAATATAAAGTGCGTTTTTTGGAAGGGTACACTTCCATTATTCTGATTTTCGCTCTGCTTTTTAAACCGTGTGGAAGGCTAGTTTTTTAGTTCAGATACGGCTGACGAATCGGACCCATCGAGGAACCTAAGATAGAGATAAATCACAACGTTGTAAAGTGGTGTGAATTATCTTATCGTATCTTGGTTTTAATGACGTAAATCGCTATACTTCTAATATCCTCATTTATGTTTTTCATTTTTTGTATCTCGCTTTTTGTAAACCAGCCTATATCATCGCTCTCTTTGTTTTTGCTCATATCTCCTTTGACTACGGTTCCCACATAATGCATGCACGGAATAACTGTGTTGTTTCCAGTGTCATACAGGCTTATGTGTATTGGCATGGGAAGCGTTCCCACCTCATTTTTAGATTTTTTAACGAGACCGTAATTAAGAAGTTGAATAGAGTAACCGGTTTCTTCTTTCGCCTCTCTTACTGCTGTATTGTGCGGCATCTCATTTTTACCTATCCTGCCACCAGGAAAAAGCCACCTCTTTGCTTTTGAATGAAGAACTAACAGCACCCTTCTGTCTTTAACAATGCAAACCCTGACCTTCATGGGTGATTTCGAAATCTTCATTTATGCCTCCTTAAGCGCGCCGTTCCTTAGTTTTTGGTCGCTCGTAATGTTCATAAGTTCTACGGACTGCAGTTTTAAATACATTAGCTAGATGACTGTCCGGAAAACTATTTTCATATGCCTCTAATGCGTTCACTGCTTTGAACCCGAATTCAGCACTTTTATTTTGTGCGTATTCAATACTTTGGTATTTATCCGCAATGTCACATAAAAAGTTGATATCATCCTCTGTTTTTGTGGCAATGTTCTTACTCTGTATTTCTTTAATTCTAGATTTTTCTTCAGCAGAAGAATTCCTGAATGCATGCAAAAGTATGAGCGTCAGCTTTCCTTCGTAAAGATCTTGATGAGCAACTTTCTCTACATTCTTTGTATTGAAGTCTAAAACATCATTTTGTATTTGAGCCGCTATGCCTGCTGGTCTGCCTATTTCTTCCAGAATGTTTAACGTCTCTTGCGACCGGTCGGCAACTACTGCTCCTACCTGCAATGGACCGTAAGAAGAAAAATACGCACTTTTTTTCTGGGCTATTAGATAGTACTGTTCTTCACTTGCTCTAGCCGGATCTTTTGTTATCTGCGCAAACTCTATGTCCAGTGACTGACCTTCTAAAGTTACCTTTATGATATCGTAAAACTTTTTATATAAACGCAATCCTGTTTTGAGACCGTAGTCTCTTACATAATCGCTTAGCATTCCCCAGACTTCATTTTGCATGTAATCTCCAGCATTCATGGCTAAACCAAGGCCGTAAAGTTTATGCAAAGTTGGTCCGCCTCTTCTAAGTCTTGAATCATCTGCAATATCATCATGCACTAGCAACCACTCGTTACATAACTGAGCTGCGGTTGCCGGCAATAGGGCCTGGTTATCATCGATCCCAAACATATTTGCCATAAGGAATACGTAGCCTGCGCGAAAATAGAAGCCCTGTCTATCTACATAGACCCTTGCCGCTTGTGAATTTGTAAGCGGCTCCACTAGCGGGAAGTGCTCTCGTAGCTTGTTATAAACCCTATCGCTTTTGCTTATTACGAACTCAGAGAATATATCCACCAAATCACCATAAACGTATGCCGATATCCTTGATTAACTTTATCTGTTTTGTACAGTCGTCTGCAGGTCTGATGGCAAGCTTATACGATTCTTCTCCAGATGCGGCTTCCGTCTTTTCAAGAAATCCCCTAATTCTAAGCGTATCTCCTGGAAAAAATGCAACAGCGCAGATAGGATCCCCATAGACTGTAACATCAAAAGCCTTGTTCCCTCGTGCTTTTTCTATCGCATCTCTGGTGTTCTGATCTTTTCCGCTGGCAAGCAAATCTCTAAGTTCCAACCGTATATGTGCTGGATCATAAAATGTGTCTGAATTATTGATTACTTTGCCCACCACAGATGCCGGGCAGACTGGAGTTATGGTTTTTGTAGATGTATCCTCTACGGCCTCTCCTATTATTGAGAATACAAACCGCGTTTTGTCATTGACTATCCCTTGCATCCGCCTTCTCTCGTGCAAAAGAAAGTACTCATAGTCTATTCCAGAGAAATGATCGTGTCGTCTCGCGTACAGCTCTTGAGTTATTGCTTCATTCTTGAGAATGTTGCTGATATGTGAATCCTGATAAAAATCCGTAAAGTTGCTGAACAGCGCTTCCTTGTTTTTATGGCCATAGATGAGAAGATCAATATCTGAAAACTCATTCTGCTGACCTACGAGCAAAGATCCTCGTATTCCGAACCCATTTGCATCTAATCCTATACATTCCAAAGCATTGCAAAGACAACTTATTTGGGTATAAAATTCGTGTTTTTCTTCTTCTCTTAAACACCTAAGTCTCTCGATTGGTTCATAGTAGCGCAAATTAGCATCGTTTAGGTTTACTTCTATAACGTCTCTGCCCAACTTTTCAGAGAATCTTGTCTGCGCGCAAATCACAGGAAAGTCTCTTAGAAGATCTCTCCAATTCGGGGCTATGGTTTCTTTTCTCCCGTTTCTTATCCCGTATCTAGGGAATGTTACTTGACTTTTAGAGCTCCAAAACGTCTCTCCGTCTACTTCGAATATAACCCCCTCTTTCTCCACGTGAACTGCGGTATGATTTTTTGATGACATGCTCATCAGATCACCTCAGAGCTGCAAAAAACAGCATTCGGCCGAGTTTTCAATCCTAATTTTTTGTGTATCTCATAAAAAGCAAAAAAGATTCCAATGTCTCTTTTTCCAGCTAGTATGACATCTCCATATTTCAACCCCACTTTTAAAGCATACATATTGCTCCTGAAATGTATCATTTGGTTAGTTGGATTGCCGGTCTGTAATTCCTCCAAGCTTGCTTTTGGGAGAGCATGGATTAAGCGCGGAAGTTTTATTCTATCTATGGTTTTTGCGAAATCATCTTTATCGAAAACTTCTGAAAGAACTATTGTGGCGCACCCATATCGGCTAAAGAATTCTTTGAAATTGGCTGTTATCTTGTGCTGCTCTTCAAGGCTACGATTTTCAATAAACCTTGGAGCCATATCGTCTATAAGCACCGTTGGCAACTTATTGAATAATAATTTCGACATAGACAAAAAGTCCAGATAGATTAATTTGGGTTCTGTGTGTGCCCAAAGTAGAAATATAGGTTTGCTCGATTCGCCTACGGCTCCGAACGTTCTGTCAACTATCAGACGTGATTTTTTAGGTATAGCATCGAATCCTGATTTATATGTGCGATGTTCAAGATATCTATTTATCATATCTGCCGTTTCTTCTGGAGCGAATGCAGAAGTGTTTATTTGTAAGATGTCTGTTGCAGATGAATTGCGAATTGAGGCGAGCTCATTGAGCTTGTGTCGTAAGATTTGTGTAAACCTGACGCGGGAATCTGAGAGAGCATTTTTATCACCTCTTTTACTCAGTCTTATCAATCTATCTTTTTCCTCGACTTCTAGAAACACTACTTTATCTGCTTCTGTAATCTTGCCAAGAGTTCTAGTGGCTATTTTCCTAATAAGTGCTTCATTTGTACTATTATTGAAAAGTTCGTCAAGCGCCATTTGCACCGCCAGTACGGAATATAACGATCTATCAAAAATAACCGTGCCGTTTGGATTGTTTCTCAGATAACTCCTTGCTTTAAGATCCGCATAAATCACCGCTCCGAGATGATATGTAAAATAAGTGCCTTGGTGCTTTTCCGCATTCCTTTCAACAGATGGCCTTAGCAGGCTTAGAAATTCAGGAGGGCAATCTTTTATTATTACGCCACCTGTTTTCTCCTTCAAGAGGCGCGCCTGCGTTGTTTTTCCTGCACCATCCACCCCTTCTAACGCTATGCGTAACATTTCTCCCTACCTTTTAGATCTAACAATCTGATCCTCCTCCTTGTCTCCTACGTGCACCGGTGCTTATTTATATATTCATGAAAATTTTATCGTGCGTACTTCCTGTACGCATAGCTGCTTATCGCTAATCCAACGCGTCTGCACCCGTTACCGATCAGGTTTGCGGGTATCGGGCCCTCTCTACCGTCACCAATCTTCGCCTTAACTATGAACCCGCAGGCGCCCTCGGTCACGTACACCTCCCTTACCCTCTTGTTGCATATGAGCTTCCTGGCGAACAGGTCGCTGTTCAGATTCTTCCCAGGCTCTATCAGGTAGAAGGCGTACTGCCTCCTTCCAGCATTCGCGCTCCTCTTATTCTTCCTGCCCATTTCCCCATCCCAGCAAACATAAGAAGGAACGGCTAGTCAGCGTACACGATGCGCCACGTGTTGGCGCCTTCGCGCATCCACCTGACCGGCCGCTCCTCGTCTTTGCGTGCTTCCTCGTTCTCCATGCCGTTTCCGCCGTGTATTGGTTTCACTATGTCTGACTTCATGAGATCAACAAGCGTAAGGAGCCGAGCGAGTACGATGGTAGGATAGAGTAGGGTGAGTGAGTGTTACAGAATAAAGGTTCCCCAACCTCGTCATTAGACCAGCCCAGCCCAAGATAGAATATGGCTGAGGCGGTATTTATATTTATCCTAACTGCTATGCAGAAAAAGATATAAATATTAGATATTTAATAACAATTAATTAGTATTTGGGAATCATTATGCCTGCCTCGAAGGAGATCCAGGAGTATGTGGAGAAGGAGCTGCCATACAAGATCCTCATGCACATCTACGAGGACTCGAGGGCGCCGCTCCGGGAGCTTGGCAGGGAACTGGGCATATCCCATCACACGATTTCCAAGGTGCTTCACGAGTATGAGAAGAAATACGACATTAGATACACGCTTGACCTTGATCTTCATGCCCTCGGTTTTTATACAGCCAAACTTGTTACCATAAAATTTGGAGTTACTCCAAGCATCGATATTTTAAGAAACAAATTACAGGGCGATTTCTTTGTTCAAGATGCATACTTATCATCAGGTGATTTTGATCTCATTCTATATGTTGTCGGCCTTACCCCAGAAGATTTCGTGAAATGGCAGTTTAAGCTTAGGATAGACTTAAGCGAATACAAACCTAAACTAAGTGTTTCAGATGTTAACATGTATATGGATGGATTCCTGCCTGTGAGAAGCGAACTCATCTCAAGTAGCGAAGCACTCTCGACTATCGATAAAAGAGTGTTAGTAGCACTTAACGACAATTCTAGGATTAAAATGAAGGAGTTAGCAAAAACCACGAGATTGTCCCCTACCAGTGTTTTCTACACAATGAACAAACTGAAAGAAAAAGGCATCATTAAAAAGTATAGTGCATTGACGCAGAATCCAGATAAAAGATTACTTGTCGCATATACATTCGGTCTTACTCCAGTAAAAGAGCACAACTCATTGTCGCTTAACTTGTCAAAAGCAATAATAGCTGAAAACTATCATGAAGCCACAAACGACTACTGTGTTGCCGTAAATACAAACGGCGCAGCAGATACTTTTTGTTTCTGCACCTTCAAAGATGGCGAAGCTCTTTCAAAACGGGGGCCTAATCTAGCGCAAGCAATCTATAGAAAAGAAGAGCCGATAACCAACCAAGCTTTGCTAACAGGGTTAATTGCAGGTCTCTGGCCCTTCCACTTAGAAAGCCACAGGAAGCATTTAGAGTATTTAGAAAAAGGAAAACTTCTATAGGATTGACATTTTCTTAATTAGTTTTGTACCCATTTTGACTTTGCCTTTGTAATCATCCCTGAAGAAACCACCCTTGCCAGTTATAGCTATTCGTGGGCAACCGCCAACTCCGCACATTGTAAGTACGACAACCTTTGTCATTCTAACTCACTCGCGAATCAATCGGGAAATTAGCTTTAAAAACGCCCGCAAGGCTCCCAGGAAGAGAGGTATATGGCTTGTTTTGGGAAGCATTTTCGCGATCTGTCTACGTGTGCCTGCTAACATTAATATATTTAAGTATGTGTTCCTAATAATATACTGATGAGATGCCCGAGGAACTGTTAACTGTAAGTAAGCAGACCTGCCTGAGGTGTGGCCATGGATGGTTTCCAAATAAGGCCGAGCAGCCGCGCGTCTGCCCTGCGTGCCATAGCCCCTACTGGAACACGCCCAGGAAAACTGACATGGAAAAAGCAGGAGGCGCGCCGAACAAGAGGCAGATACTCAAGAAGCTCGAATCCAACTCCGCGAAGATATACAGTTATGGGGTAAAGGACATAGGTGTCTTCGGCTCCTTCGCCAGAGGCACCGAGCGGCAAGGCAGCGACATAGACATACTTGTCACGTTCCGTAAGGACAGGCTGGACCTGCACAGCTACATGGGTCTAAAGAGCTTCCTGGAAAGTCTGTTCCAGAGAAGAGTGGATTTGGTAATCAGAGATGACATAAAGCCAGCGCTCAGGAGCAGCATACTGCGGGATGTAGTCTATGCGTAGCGATGGCGTATACCTGGACGATATACTGACAGCGATAGGGAACATAGAGGAGTACACGGAAGGCATGCCCTATAGCGACTTTCGCGCAAACGTGCCGGTGCAGAACACGGTAATAAGGAACTTCGAGATAATAGGTGAGGCCGTGAAGAAGTTGCCCGCAGAGCTGAAGGCTAAAGAAACAGGAATAAGGTGGGGCGACCTTGCAGGTTTTAGGGACGTGCTTATGCATCAGTACTTCAACGTGAACCTACAAATAGTCTGGAAGGCGACCAAAGAGGACCTGCCCGAATTGAAGCTTGCGGTGCAGCGAATCAAGAAGTCGCTGTGAGGGATTGCTTAAACACCGAGGCATGCAAGTGGGCGTTGGAGACATAATAGAGAAGATCTTCGCTGGCAAGTGGATTGCCGGGCCTAACATAGAGGACGCAATTCGCAGGACAAAGCAGCTCAACGCGCTCGGGATGAGCGCGATACTAAACCACATAGGCGAGGAACTCGCCAACAGGCAGCAGATATCCGATTCCGTGGCGATGAACCTGCGCCTGATACGGGAGATAAGGAAGGCAAAGGCGCAGGCCAGCATCTCATTGAAGCTCACGCAGCTTGGGCTGCGTGTTGGAAAGGGCACAGCAGGAAAGAACTACGAGAAGATAGTGAGATTCGCCAGGGAGAACGGCGTCTTCGTGTGGCTCGACGCCGAATCCGAGGACACTGTTGCCGATACCATCTCTATCTACGAGCGGCAGGTTGGGAGAGGTGGTGTGGGCATAGCGGTGCAGGCATATCTGCGCGAGAGCGAGCATAACCTGCAGCGTCTACTAAAGAGGCGCGCTGTCATCAGGCTGGTCAAAGGCGCATACAAGGAGAGCAAGAAGATCGCCTTCACGGACAGGAATGAGGTAACCGCCAACTATGCGATGCTCATGCGCGAACTCTTCGCACGCTCTGGAGAGTTCACAATCGCCACTCACGACTCCTCGCTGATAGCCGAGGCCATGCTGCTCAACAGGTCGTCCAGGAGGAAGGTCACGTACGCGATGCTGAATGGGATAAGGAACGGGTACGCTGCGGATCTGGCAGCGCAAGGCCAAAGAGTGTCCATCTATGTACCCTTTGGTACTCGATGGCTCGAGTACTCGCTCAGAAGGCTACGCGAAGAGAGCCACCTGATGCTCGTCCTCAGGTCGCTGCTGGGCGGCTAAGGTCTCTTTTATCCATTTGAACGTCGGCGGCAGCCATTT
Organism: Candidatus Martarchaeota archaeon; assembly: GCA_023476545.1. Classification (GTDB taxonomy): domain Archaea; phylum Micrarchaeota; class Micrarchaeia; order Micrarchaeales; family CABMGC01; genus JAJYVH01. The sequence goes on from JAMCYP010000022.1 coordinate 7,972, forward strand.
CCCTGATTAGACGTACCCCTGCGCAGAGTGTATACGCCTTTTCCTGCCCAATATTAGGTAGCGCGGTGGTATGAAAAATAGGGCATGACAAGGAGAAGCTTAACCCCGACTTTCTTGTCGGAATGCAGCACTTCAGGGAGTGGGCGGTAAGAGTCGCTTCGGCGGGCCACGATCCGGACTGGATAATGCCAGAACTCGGTGAGGGCTGCCAGAGATTCGCGTTCAGCCTAGAGGCGTACAACCACTTCGCCGAGCACTCGGGTGTGGGGCTGAAAGGGGTCAGGGACGAAGAGGAGCTGCACTCGCTGCTCAAGCGCCACGCCAAGCACCTCTACAAGGGCGAGTCGGCGATAAGGCTCAAGGACTCAAACTTCTTCGTGCTTCCGAACAGGATCGTGGCTCTCAATTTTAAAAGAAATAAATAAAAAGGTAGAGATGCAGAGTTAGAGATTGTAGGAGTGGTAAAGTGGGTAAAGACGGCGGCAAACACGGCGTTACTTGCGCGGTATGCGGAAAGAGAGGAAGCGTCGATGTGAAGAAGGGCGGCAAGATTTCTGGCGACGAATGGAACTTTTTCGGAAGATTCAGCGTCAACTTCGAGAATGGCGAGATGCTCTACAGGAACGATGTGGAAGGCGGAAAGTCAGCAGGCTTCCCCAATCCGGTCGAATACTGGGAGTGCGACAGCTGCTTCAAGGACGTGGAACAGATAAAGAAGATGCGCTAACCGTCATCACGGCCGTATTCCATCAAGCAGCGCCTTATGCGATCCTCTGGTCAGCGCTAGCTGGTCCTTCGCCTCATGGATAACGCCCCCTGCTGCTCCTCGAATATCTTCATATGCCCTCTCTGTATGCCTTCGTCAGCTATAGCGCGCATCGCGGCAAGATTATTTGCGACCGCGACGGATCCCACCACGCACGCAAACTCGCCCACGTGGAACTCTTCCGTGTTGCCCCTGCTGAGTATCCTCTTCGCTATGCGTGACTGGTCGTAGAGGCCCACCGCGCCGCCTCTCGTTGCAACCTGCGCGGGCATCGTCAGCTTGCACATCAGGTTGCCCGCGTTGTCAAACTCCCACATTGTGAGTGAGTGATATGCGTGCCTGTACGACACGTATGCCTCCACAGCCGAATGCTCCGCCCTTGTGTCGTTGTCCATCGCCCTTAGCACGGCCTCCACCCCGTTCATGATTCCCTTGTTCTCAGTGACCGGACGGCACATGGCGGACTCGTCTTCCGTAGCCGACCTCCTCACTCCTGAGTTGCTGACATCCGAGAGCCAGACAATGTTCTCTGCGATCTCTCTCCCGCCCACGTCCTCAGCCTTGACGTGCGCGTTCACCATCACCAGCCTCTGGTTGGAGAGGTTGGTCACTATCCCTTTCACAGACCTGCATTCCTCGCCCGCCAGTTCACATATCATGCGCGCAGCCAGTTCAAGCTGCCCGTTTATCCTGTTAGCTCCCTGCGCATCCCCAGTATCGAATATGAAGTTTGCCGCCAGCGTCGGCGCGCGGTTCCTGTGCCGTATTGTCGCGAATGTAGCATCCATCATGCGTATATGCGTGCTGAGCTCGTTCGCCTTCTCTATTATCTCTTCCTTCTTTCCATTCACGAGCTTCTGCAGCAGCACGGCATCCTTTGCCTCCCGCATCAGCACCTGACCATTCATGGCAGATCCCGTGTACACCGCGTTGAATCCTCCAGCATTCCAAACCATCCTGGCGCCGTTGCTTGCAGCTGGTACAACCGAGGCCTCTTCGGTGACCATGGGCACCATGTACTCCTCTCCGTTGATCCTGAAGTTCATGCCTATATCCATTGCCGGCGAGTCTCGCCTCCGCATAAGCGCTGTCAGCGTCCCCTTCTCTTCCATGTTAAGATTGGCAAATTCTGCCACAAGCCCTGCGCGCTCAGTTAGCGACATGCGCGAGTATCCCGGAACCCTTGATGTTGACTGGATCGTCTCCATGCGGAGCAGATATCGGAACAGGCTTTATTTATTTGACGGCCACAGGCTCGTCAAACGGCGAAAGGGTCAATTAAATAATCTGATAAGCATCGTATCTTCATGGACTATGCATTTATGGAAGACGGATTTGTGGACACAAGCTCAGGAAAACTGCACTACAAACGCCACCGCAGCGATGGCAAGAAGATGCTCTTCATCCACGGCTTCGGGGCTAACACCAGGTCTTTTGAGAGGTTGGCGGGTCTGCTTCCTGACGACATGGACATCTGCCTCATAGACCTGCTGGGTCACGGCAAGTCCGACGCGCCGCACATAGAGTACAGCATCGAGCTGCACGCGAAGCTGGTCATGGAGTTCGTGGAGAAGGAGGCTCTGCAAGACGCGTACCTCTTCGGACATTCGTACGGCGGCTGGATCGCGGCGAGCATAGCCCAGGGAAACTTCGAGGGCAGCGGTCTCGTGCTGGAAGATGCGGCAGGCCTGAAGGAGATATACGATCCTGTGATAAGGGAACACAGGGTGGAGGAGTACAAGGACTCTCTGATAAAGGAGGCGCTCATCTACGACCCGCGCGAGTACGTGCTCAGGAGCATGGCCGACTCGGTTCGCGAGGGGTCTTTGCTTACTCGGGAGAGCCTGGGCTCGATCACCAAGCCGACGCTAATAATGTGGGGCAGCGAGGACAAGACGATAGACGTCAAGTATGCAGACGTATGGGCGGACCACGTAAAGGGCAGCGTGCTGGAGATAATACCCGGGGCGGAGCACGTAGCGCACTATACCCATGCGGGCACAGTGGCGGACCTTCTGCTAAGGTTTATTAGGGCCGAATGAGCATCTAATACGACGATAATATGCCTGACGGGCGCATCGTTCACATCAACGCTTTAGAGGAGGGCACCAAGGTCAAGATGCCCGCCGAGCTCGTCTTCGAGCTCAGGGACAAGATAGGGGAGATAGGCAAAGGAGGCAATGAGGGCATCGGCATCGCTCTTGCACGCATTGTGAACGCTGAGCCGCACTGGCACGAGCACACACACGAGTACTACTACGTTGTCAGCGGACGCGGAGTCGCTCACGTAGACGACGACCGCATCAGCCTGAAGGCGCACGACTGGCTGGAGATACCACTCAAGGCTGTGCACAGGGTTGAGTCCCGGCTGGGCATCTACGTGCTCGCCATAACCTCGCCTCCATGGAGCAAGGAGGACCACCACCCGGCCTCGGAGAAGAGGAGATAGGCAATGAAGATGAAGTCAAAACGCATCCTGGGGTTCGCTGCTGCTGTAGTTATAGTGGAGTTGATAGGCAGCATCGGCACCTTCTTCACCCTACCGGCGATAGGCACGTGGTACGCGACTCTGGCCAAACCAGCATTCACTCCTCCCAACTGGATCATTGGCCCCGCCTGGACAATACTCTTCGCCCTGATGGGGATAGCCGCATACCTGGTGTGGGAGAAGGGCGTAAGGAAGAGGCTGGTGAGGGAAGCCCTTGGGGTCTTCGGCACGCAGCTCGAGCTGAACGTCCTGTGGTCCATTGCGTTCTTCGGGCTGAGGTCTCCGCTGCTCGGTCTCGTTGATATCTCCTTCCTGCTGTTCGCGATACTGCTTACTATATGGCTGTTTTACAAGGCGAGGAAGGAAGCAGCGTACCTGCTGCTTCCCTATCTAATCTGGGTCGCGTTCGCTACGCTACTCAACCTATCTGTTTGGATGCTGAACTGAGCCGCAGTTCTGTTTGCAGCGGTTCAGAGCTTCTTGACGTTCTTCGCCTTGGGTCCGCGTTCTCCCTGCTCAACTTCGTACTCAACCTCGTCCCCGACGGCCAGTGCCGCTCCTCCCGCAATCGCAGAGGTGTGCACATACACGTCCTTTCCGTCTTCGCCGGTTATAAATCCGAAACCGCGCTCCGCATTGAACATCTTCACTTTTCCTTTCATACAGACTACCTGTCAAATACTGTGTTTAGGCAGATACTTAATACCATGCCGTATGCGCCTCCCGGCCCCTATTGGCGTCCTCTCGCCCGCTCGCAGCCTCCTCCATGTAGTTTGGCCCTGTCAGGACTATGGTTCTGTGGTACTTCTCGCTTCTCGATCTCACCATCCTGCCCGTCTCTTTCGGATCCTTTGACCCTGTCTCGTACTCAACCGCCACTTTCCCGCCTTTTCCATATGCGATAACGTCCGGACCATAAGCGTTATTGTATATCCTGTTCCTGATGCCGTTTTCCGTCAGATATCTGGCTATCAGGCTCACCATGATGTCATGCTCCGCGCTGTTCCTCGGCATCGTGATGTACCAGGCGCCCTCATAGGGCGGTTCGGTCACTACGTGGTACTTCAGCAATCCTGTTCTGACCAGTTCTTTAACAGCGTTGACCGTCTCCTCTTCCGAGAAGCCATTTCTTCCCAGCTTCTCGGCCATCTCGCGCCTGCCTATCACTCCCTTTGCCATCTCTAGTATCTCGCCGCTGGGGTCCCGCGTCTCTGAGCGGAATCTCATGCATCTCACCATCTTCGGGCTCCTCTCTCTCGCCACCTGCACCAGCGCCCATCCTCGCGGCAGCTCACGCATCGCCTTCCTCACCTCCATGAAACGGTTGTACTCGGTTCCCGCAGCTATCATGTTCGCGACGTAGCCCTGCTCCTCCGGCTCCTTCTGGGCGAACGCGATCATCGTCGCCGCGTTGCTGCGTATCTCCTTGTCCAGCGCCTTCGCCCTCTGCGCTATAGCTATTATGCCTATCCCGTACTTCCTCCCTTCCGCAACGAGCCTGCCTACCGCAGGACTGTCTTGCAGTTTCTCCGCTTCGTCCACCACCACGTAGAACCTCTGTCGTCTTCCCCTCGGGCTCGCCAGCATGCTCTGGTAGATCTTCTTCAACATCGACTCCATGTACAGCGTCTGCGCCTCAGCGCTGTGAAGCCCCGAGAGCGAGAAGATGCTCCTCTGGCCCATTATCCTGCCTATGCTCACGCTTTTCTGGAACCGCTCTCCTGCAACCACCAGCAGCCTCTTCTCCAGTCCTTCCAGCACATTTGCCTCAGGCCTGCTCCTCGCCCTGCGCTTGAAGACCTTTATCGTGTACAGCAGGCTGTGAATGTTAGGCATCGCATCCCGAACGTTGCTTATCCAGTACGTATAGCTTACGCAGCGGTACAGCGTCGACGCTTGGACCTCTCCCAGATGGAAGATCCTGCGGAAGAGAGCGGTTATCTCTGCCGTTCGTTCCCGTTCCGTCAGGCCGTCAAGATCGAAGATGTTTATTGCGTGTATGCTGGCGTCGTATATGCTGGCTCTGAGGTCCTTCGCCGCCTCAGTGTACTCTGCGTGCGGATCTATGACCACGAAGTTGGCTCCCTGCCCGGCCAGCCTCTTCAGTATGAGCTTAGCAGCGTTGCTCTTTCCCGCGCCGCTCTCTCCGGTTATCATAACGTGCGGGTTGATGTTCCTCTGCAGGTCAAGTCTCGCTCTCTTGAAATAAGCCCGTTTCCATTGCCATCTCAACAGGCCAAAACGCCTACACAAACGCAACTCCCTGGACACTTTCCCAAGGACTATGACATTTCTCTTTCGGAATATACCAAAAATCATGTTTTTCACCAACGCTTTTAAATGCCGGAAACAGAGTAGGTTAGATCGTATGACAAAACTTTTGGAAAGACATGCAACTACAGCTGCGGTTATTCACGGAGCTGACAGCGCGCTCCGCTCGATCCTGAACTCGGAGAGGCGCGGAATAAGCAAACCCGGCTTCCTCGCCGAGGTCGCAGTTTTCACGCTCATAGGCGCGGGGGCCGGCGCGGTAGCTTTAGGAGTTGACGCCGGATGGACTGCAGCGATAGCCAAATGGACAGTCACGAACACTGGCTACTGGAGCGGCTTCTGGAAAGGCTTCGACTTCGGGGCGCATTGGGGAGCAATCTCCGGAGCGGTAGGGGGCGCGCTTATGGGAGTTGTGGCCGCAGTCGGCTCAGACTAACTAGCTTGACCACGCCAAACGAAAACGTTTCACAAACGCTTAAAAACGCGTAAACGACTCGGATTGATGATACGCATGCACTACGCAAGTAAGGATTCTGCACAAGCCAGCGAGCCGCACTCCGCATCGAGACAGAGCGTCGGTATGCTTCAGCTCGGGCTGCCGCGAGTCAGGGACGCTCCGGTACTTGACAAGAGCGTGGGCGAGGGCTTCAGGCTATCCTACAGCAGGAGCGTTGTGCAGACCCTCAAACTGGCAAAAGACCGCGTAAGGAAATGCTACGACGCCTCGTATCTACTCGGCTTCTGCGCGAGCAACGAGCATTTCTACGCCGCAATGCCGACATTCAAGAGCGCTGTGAGCTCTTCTGCATTGGATAGCATAAGGTTCATGGGCATAACGGGAGGCGGAGACCAGTACCTGCGCCTTATCGGCGCCATCTCGGAGACGGGCAAGCGGATTGAGAGCATAGCTGCGGTTGACAAGAACGTGGTCCAGCTCCTCAACCTCAACTTGCTGGCGAAGAGGGAGAACGAGGCTGCGAGAACTGGCGAGCTCCTGATAGTAAGGGAGCTTCGGGGCGTGCTTGGACGCGGCAGCGCATCCAACGCTCTCCTGGTGCGCGGGTCTGACAACACCACAGCGTACTCGCTATACGACTTCAGCATTTACAACTGCTCTAACATCTCGAACAGATTCGGCCGTTTGGAAGCAGTACATCACGAGGAACTTTTTGATGAGGCGCTTGAAGGGATTGTTGCAAAGATAAGCGCGAAAGAGCGCGCCGTCACTGTCGAGATCAGAACAGAGGACGGCGGCGTTGCCAAACAGGCGCTTCTCCCTGACGTCTCATACGGGTTGGTGCCGCGCATAAACGTAAGGGGCCAGGTGCCAGTGATAAACGCGTTCAATTCCGACGTCTTCGAGTACCTGAAGAAGGTACAGAGGAAGGACGCACCCAATGTCATCTACCTCTCAAACTGGCATGAATGGGAGTTTGATGATGTTGCAAAGCTGCACGCATATGTGTTGCGCACGAAGAAGTTTGAGGAAGGAACGATGATAGTCTACGCGCGGCCGAACTCATACACGCTTAACTACATTGTGAAAGACGGGGGGAAGCTTAGGTACGCCTGCCTGAAAGGGAAACCGCCTGTGTACAACCTTTACTACGACCCCCAGACGACCCGTAGTCCCCTGACGGAAGATCTCAAGCGTTATTAGCCGGTCTTTTCGCCAATGCTTAAAAACACCCAAAACCTCTGCTAATAGGCACAGATCTAATGTCTACAAAAATCCACGCCAGAACCACGGAATTGGATGAACAACTGGACCTTTTGCTCATCAGTGAGCGCGCCCTGTCGCGCACCGCCCCCATAGGGCCTCGTTACGTGCTGAGCTCAGATCCTTCGCTGCTCGAGGAGCTCTCTCTCGCCAGGCGCGCGCTCCAGTATGACTACAGGCCAGCATCAGCAGGCAAGGGCATGCTCCTGAACACGAGCGTGCTGCTCAAAGAGTCGGGCGCTCCGGAGAAGGTTGTGGCCGCTATAAGCAAGACCCCTCAGAAAGATGCACTCGATGTGTACATAGCATTCCTGTACTCTAAAGAAAAGTACGAAGTCTTCAAGGAGATTACTGAGAACGAGTTTGAGGAAAAGGCTCTGGAATTGTCCGTCCCAAGAAACGAGGCGTTACGCGCAGTGGTTGTAGGACCCTTCACGTTTGAGCACATGCCTGAAAGCGAGCCCCAGTCGTATACGGTGGAGCAGCTCAGCATGGGAATAGTTGCCGCTGCCCACGATGGCATGAGCGTAGAGGCGAATGTACTGCTTGTCTCGCAAAACCAATCTATTTAAGCCAGAGAACCGATCCGAATAGTGTTTGAAATGGCTGGTGACGCCGCAAAACTCAAGAAGGCACCGTTTGTGCACCTGAAGCTGAGCGACGCTGCCCGCGTGGATTGGTTTGGGATGAGCACGCAGCTGTGTGGCTACACCCTTGCCCGAGAGTCGTACTCGTACATGCAGAAGGGATTCGCCGAAGTGCAGCGCATGGAATTCATCTTCGTAAGGCAGCATCTAGATCTCAAGCAGCTTCATCACGAGCTCTAGCTCGTTCTTCGCGTCCCTGGGCGTCTCAACGAGTGGCGTCTCCAGTATCATCGGTTTGTCCCTGAGCCCCGGCAGCGAGAAGAGTGTCTCAAAGCCCTTCCTGCCTATGTGACCGAAGCCTATGTCCGCATGCCTGTCGAGCCCGGAACCGCATGGCTGCTTTGCGTCGTTGAGATGTATGCAGCGTATGCGCTCCAAACCCAGAGTGTCAATGACCTCGCGCGCCACCTCCTTCTTTCGTATGTCGTAGCCTGCGGCGAAGACGTGGCAGGTGTCGAGGCAGAACCCCACCCTGTCATGCTCTATGCTGTTGAATATCTCCACCAGTTCATCAAGTCTGCTGCCCACGCTGTTCCGCTGTCCCGCCTCGTTCTCCAGCAGTATGGTCACGTTGCCTGCGTGCCGCTCCATCTCGTTCACCGCAGCGGCAACTCGCTCCCTTCCGGCATCGGCCCCTGTGCCAAGATGGCTGCCCAGGTGCACGACCAGGTAATCCGCCCCGATGGCGTTGCATCTCGTCAGCGTCTCAATCATCGACTCCTTCGACTTCGAGTAGACGTCGTCCTTGGGCGAGGCGAGGTTCGGCAGGTAGGGCATGTGCACGAAGACCGGGCTTATGTTGTAGGCCTTCTTCTTGGCCCTGAACCTCTCGACCTCGTCCTTCCCCAGCTGCTTCACTGCCCAGCCCCGTGGGTTGCTGGAGAAGATCTGCATGCTCGTGCACCCAATCTCCCTCGCCCTGTCAAAAGCAAGGTCAAGGTTGCCGCTTATGCTCGTGTGATAGCCGATGCGCACTTCTCCCATGAGAACGAATCTATACGCAAATTATTTATAACTCGCATTTTCAGATGGTTTGGCAGGAGAAGAGCATGGAGAAGGTTGCGCAGGCCAAGACAGTCAAGGCAAAGGATGCCGAGATACTGGACCGCGCGAAGAAGGCGGCTGCGTGCCTCAAAGATTTCACCGGCATCGACATCACGAAATTCGAGTACGCAGTGCAGGACGATATCGAGGAGTACGGAATGCTCACAATGCACGAAGGGAGAGTGGTAGTGTCGAAGGCCGCGTACGAGCTGGGCGAGGACTTCGGTCATGTCTCAGGCATAAATTTCGGCTTCTTCATGCTGAGCGCCAAGCTCTTCGATAAGGCGCTCGAGGAGAGCTTCCCTCACATGCCGCAGGGCATCGAGAGCCGGAAACTTCCCGCACCGCAGGCTGTCGAGTGGCTGTCGATGCAGGAGGCGTACGGCAAGCTGTTCGGCATAAGCTGTGTCTACGAGAACGAGCCCGCAGCCAGCAAGTGGGAAGAGCATGTCCAAAAGTACATACGGCCCAGCATGTCTCTAGGCATAACGGCGCTGGATGAACTGATGCCCGGATTCTCAGAGCGCTTCGATCCCGGCCGCGAGGTCAAGGAGGCTATACTGTCATTCGAGAAGGACAAGAGTTTCGTCCCATACCTTATTCCCAGGATGAATGAGCTTTGGCAGCTAGACGAAGGAAGCCAGCAGGCGTACACATCCCTGCTCTCAGATGTGTTCGCCATTGTTCTCTCGCCAAGCATCGACGCGGTGAAGCAGAACATAAGCGGCCACATCGAGGGCGGTAAAGCGCTCGAGGAGGACGGACTAAAGTTCGAGAATCTCGTGCGCGCGCTGCGCCCCCAGCCGATACGGGACCTAAGCTGGATGTACAACTAGTTTTGGATGGCATCGGGTCGCAGGGAAGGAATAAATAGGCAAGTATCGCAGGGATGAGGTATGGAAAAGCTGCTGGATCAGGGAGAGAAAAATGTGGCGCTATCATCGGTAAAACGCAACCTTGTGTATCTCTCAGTGTTCACAAGGCGCGACGTGCGCGACTACAAGGTCTCCTTTCTCCCAGAGATAGTGGAGACAGACACAGGAAACAGCCTCACGCTGTCTTTCGACCTTAGGAACAGGGAGATACAGATAAGCGAGAAGGAGTATGAAGGCATGAATGAGTTTATTCGCAAGTATGGGGACAAATTCCCAGCGCTGCAGGTGGAGTACTCAATGGACAAGTACCTCGCTAGGAAGAACCTGCCCGCAACGTTCAACCTGACCGCCCAGAGCACACTCGACATGGTCACGGGGAACCGCCCAAGACTGAAAGAAGCGGATCTGCCTTTCTACCTTTCAAACTTCACAGTCAGATATGAGGAGACCCTGGCCATAACCAACGCGATGCTGAAGCTGATCTCGGTCATGTCGCTTTACGATGACGGTTCGGAGCACAAGAACTGGAAGAGATTCGCTGAGATGAGGCTGCGCTCTCTGCGCGAAACAGACATGAGCTGGCTTCGTGTCGAAGAGGGCAACGAGGAGATAAGGAACTTCAACTTCAACGCCGAGTTTGCAAGGGCTGCTGACGAGTGGAGCCAGAAACACGGCTTCGGGGAATACACGCTAAGATTCCTCGACCGGCTGAACGACAGGACTAACGATATGACCACGCATCAGGAGTTGCTTAGCGATGTTTTCGCGAGCGTCTTCCTTCATGCATATCCGAAGCGTGCCCAACTCGAAGAACGCATACTATCTTTCTTCGATGTGCAGTACTCCAAGGAGGCTCTCTACGAACTGGCGCTGCCAATCAAAAAGCCGAAAGCCATGGTGGTGATGGAGGAGACTGACCGCGACGAGTTCATCAGGAAGCTGAGGAGGAAGGCACAGAAATCACCGTTCCCGCCAGAGAGGGCTGTGGATGTAGCTAAGGAATGGAGCGAGAACTAGCTCGTCGCTTTGCTGTCTCCGCTGCGCCTCATGTCAGGCACAACCGCGCTCTTGAGATTGCGCTTCCCGAACCAGAGCCGCAGGTCGGAGCAGCAGAGTTTTACGCCTTTACCTTTGCATGTGCCTGCTTCTTCTGGGGCGCGGCTTCTGTAACTGCAAGCTTCTGGTTCCTCTGTATCTCGGTCCAGAGGGACTTGATGTAGTCTGGGGTGGTCCTCGCCATGAAGGCGAGGTCCTCTGCCAGGCTGACGCCCTGCAAGAGCCTCCCGCGCCCTGCCCCGAAGACGAAACCCGCAGCAAGCAGGTCGCTCCCGATTCCGCGCAGTCCGCCTTCGATTTCTGTGCTCTCCAACTGCTTCCGCGCCAAAGATTTCACGGTCTTCAACGGATATGTGGCCTCGTCAAGCGCGTTGACGTAATCCTCTATGCGCATGCGCACTGTCTTGACCCTGATGTCTGTCCTGCTTTCCACAGGCATCGGCTCAGATGGCTTGTGCTTCTCCTCCGGTCTGGCCGTATGCTGTTCCGTAATTTTTGGTTGCTCTGGCGGAATGGCTTCCCTGCCCTGCTCTTCCTTTCTTATTTGGGTATCGAGATTCAAGACCGCCAGCATGCTCTTGTACCTGTTCTTCACTGTGACTTCGCTGACCCCCGCAGCCTCTGCTAGCTCCTTCTGTGTCTTCACCTCCCCGTCTAGCACCGACGCCAGGTAGAGAGCCGCAGCAGCGAGCCCCATCGGGCTCTTTCCAGCCGATTCCTCGATCTCATCGACCTGCCTGATAACTTCCATCGCCCTGCGCTGGACCTTCACCGAAAGCCCTACAGGGCTCGCTATCCTCGAGACGCACCGCGTGGCGTCTGCCACCGGCATCTTGATGTTCATCTCCGTGAGCAGCAGCCTGTAGCACCTGGCCAAGGTCTTCTTCTCTATATTGCTCGCAGCAGCTATGTCGTTCAGCGTGCGCGGCGTCAGCGTGTCCCTGCAGCCGGCGTATAGCGACGCCGCAGTTACCGCAACTATAGACCTGCCTCTCACAAGCCCCCGTTCGAGCGCCTTCCTGTACATGTAAGCTGACTTCTGCTTCACAGCATCCGAAACACTAAGCTTGTCCGCAAGCTTGTCCAGCTCCGGCAGGGCGTGGTTGAGGTTCCTCTCCTGCGGATTCCTGACGCTCCTGCTGTCTAATATCTGCAACCTCCTCACGGTTCCCATCATCGCCGGCGAGAGCAACCTCCCCGAGCTGTCTGTGCTAGCCCTTCCTATCTCTGTGGTCATGCCTGTCTTAGCGATGTTCTCTGGTGCCCCAGTCCTGCTGGGGTCCACGTCCATCTTGTTAGAGAAGCTTCGCCATTCCGGGCCCCTGTCTATCGCCAATCCGTCCGCCACGAACCCGCAGTTTGTGCAGTCTATCTCGCCCGTCTCAATGTCCTTCACCAGCGTGCTCATGCCGCACATAGGGCAGTCGTCCCCACGTTCGAGGTTCCTGGTGTCGCCTCTTGCTAGCCTGTTAAATCGCGAGATATCATCTTGCATGGGATCACAAAGCGGTTGTTTTCAAGGTGTTGGACTCCTCTCCAGTAGCGCAGGTTTATAGTTACTGATATACTTTGTCCAATTCTTCCTGCTTGCTCTTCGCCAAGTCCTTAGCGGCCTGCTCTATCAAAACGAGCATCGCAGCGACCTCGGGGTTTGCGCTCTTCGATTCCGAAGCGCACGGCATTTCTGCCGATCCCGCATCTGTCAGGAACAGGCTCATCACCCTTTCATAGCTCCTGCCTTCTGCGTCAGGCTTAAAGAATGTCTTTGCACCGTCCAGTTGCTTGAATACGCTCTTTGCTATCTCGTAGACTATGACTCCAGGCATGCCTTTGTCGCGATCCTTCAGGTGCGGTTCCCATGCGTTCATTACAGCAATTATCTCTTCGGTCGCTATGTCGACGAAGTGAAAGTCCTCAGGAAATTCGCTGTTGCTGACCTTCTTGTCGACTTCCTCCATTCTTGCGGAAAACTCGCTTCCGAGCTCTTTTATGAGCTGTTTGAGAGGATTCCGTGTGTCACCGAATGTCATCTCCTGCGCGAAGATCAGCATACCGTTGCTTACCCCGGCTTTGCTCCTGTCCTCTTGCAGCAGTTCGTGTATTCCAGCAGTCTTCGTATCCTGGTACTTCTGGTTCTTTATCGAACCCTCCAGAGCATCTTCGATCGCTGGTCCTCCAGTCATGCCATCATACTTTATATACTCAACCGCATCTTCTACGATGTCCAGCACGCCTCTTTTAACCAAGAAAGCCCCGATGAGCCCCTTCGGCACCTCCCCCGTGCGCTTGAGTTCCGCATGCGCCTGCTTTGTTATGCTTTTGATATCCTTCCTGAGTTTGCCGCCTAGCGCCTCCACGTCCGCAGCGACCTCATCCTTCTCGCTATGCTTGTCAGCAACCAGTTTTCTCCTTGCCATAATCCCACTGTCAGGAAAGAGATGTCGCCAGGCTTTTTAAGCTTTGGCGTAAAGCCCGCACGGGAGCGGCGGGATCTCTCCCGCCAACGACAGAACCGTGCTTCTGCACCTGGTAGCGTATTCCGCTGCGGTGCACGTACACCTCGAGCTCGTACCACACGTCCCCTCCGGCACGCGCGCTTTCGCCACACGCGTTCGAGAGTCCGACGATAGCGCATACGAGGTCCCGCATGTCCGCGTTTCCGCGCGTAACGCCCTTTCCTGTACTTTCCCGTCCATGGTTTTCTCTCACCTTCGTCATATCACCTAGAAGCAGGAGCGGCTTGTGTCGATGGCGTAAGCCATGTCAGTTCTTGTATAGCGATTTGACCCTTCGCTCTTACCTAATCTATTTATCTAAGTAAAAGTATTTATATCAATATGCCTGAGCGTATAGTAAAGTATATATTTCTTTACCGCCACAATAATATCGCCGCTCAAAGGCGGCATCACCTAGAAGCGGGGGCGGCGCAAGCCGCCTCTGACGTGGTCCTCGCATGAAGTTGCAGCTCTCCGTGGAGATTCTGATAAGCATGCTGCTCGCAATGGCTGTGGGCGCGTTCTTCCTTTCGGGGTTCGCATATGCGCGTCCGCTCATATCCGGCGCCGAGTCGTCCCTGGCGGCTTTGGCAAACCTGTCAGCCTCGTATCTCGGGCTCCTGAACTGATGTGCGCATGAAAAAACTCGTGATAATATCGCTCGATCTGCTTGTAGCTCTGCCTATTCTCACCCTGGCGCTCGCGCTGCTCTTCTCCAGCGTGAAGGGCACGCAGGCGTACCTGCCGGAACTTGGCCTCACGCAGGAAGCCTGGCTTCGCGCCGCTGTGGCATCGCAGCTCTGCGCGAGCAGGGTAGACTTGCAGGCAGGCAACATGACGTCCGCGAACAGCATAGCGGCGGGCATAGCCTCATCTCTCAACGTATCGGTAAGCATGGTGCCCTATCAGGATACGCGACCATGCGGATCCGCACGTGCGCTATGCAGGCTTGTTACAGTATCAGGCCATGCCTATCTCTTGGTGGTCTCGTATGAGGGCGCAGGCTAGCATAGAGTTCCTGCTGATCGGAAGTGCCGTGGCAGCGATGTGTCTCTTCGTCATCAGCATGTACTCCCGCGGGCTCTTCTCGCAGACGTCAGCTTTGGCGGCGATAACCGGTTCGTTCCCCAACGTGTCATCGTACCAGCCACCGTCGTTTCTCTTCAATGTGTCCGCGCCTACGACCACCACAATTGCGCAGGCAGCTTACGCCGCAGCCATAACTCAGAGAAACGAGAGTACAGCGTACGCGCTCTCGCCCCCTGCGTATATCGCAAACCTGACAGAATTCAGCCACTGCACCGGATTCGGCTTCTTCGGCCATCCGTTCAACGTGAGTGACCAATGCGGCACTCCCGATACTTGGGAGTACTTCGCCGGCTACGACTGTACGGCCATGTCAGGAGCGTACTGCATAGTGCCTCACAATACGACATACGCGCTGCTGCAACCCGCGGGCCATCCCGCGTATATCTACTCTTTCACCCTGTCGCTCTCAACTGCAGGCGGCGAGGCATATGCTTCAGTGAATAGCGTCGTGCCCGTTTCTATGCTGATGCTCAACGGGCACGGGATAGGCAACGTCACAGTAGAGAGTGTCACAAGCGCAGCGCCGCCTCCGGAACAGGCGTTCATGTACCACAACAGCAGCTACCTTCCGGTGAACCAGACCTACTACTCGCTCTATCTGCAAGACAGGAACGCTCTCTACCCTATGCTCTCGTTCTACAACGGAACGAGCGTGGACTCAGCGACGCAGTCCGAGATAGAACAGGCCGTAGCCGCATATGCGAACGCCCAGCTTCACCTGGTAAACAGTACAGCACAGCAATCAGGATGCGGTGTGGTGACAGGCAACTATCTGTGTACGGCATCGTCACCTTTCCTCTACCTGATAAATGTCACGCTCTCGCAGGGTACGGGCTACGTCAACCAGACAGTCTACTACCTGGGCAGCGTCATAAACGTGAGGTCCCAGGCATGAAGGCACAGTTCGCCACAATAGAAGCGAGCATATCTCTCGTGATTATAGCCATGGTGATATCTTCCATCTCAGCATGGACCTCTTCAGCCACGATATCCGCGTACTCGCAGTCGGCCGCGCTGCGGAGAAGCATGGCCGTCTATGACGTTCTCAACTCGATAGAGCAGAACGCGACCTACAACTACTGCGTCTCGCAGATCTACGCCGGGAACCGATCGTGCGCCGCTTCAATGGAAAGCGCATTTGCAGATATGCTGTCGGTGAGGAATGTTACGGTGGGATTCATTGCGGCGCTGCAAGCGCAGAACCGCACGGTGGGATGCGTAGCTATGCGATTGAACTATGCCGACCTGACTACCACTGTCTGCGCCGGAGCGTACAGTGGGTGAAGTATGTCGTTTTACGGAATTGTGCTTATCATAACTGTGCTGGTGCTGGCGTTCTATCTCGCTGCATTCCTGCAGGAGATGAACTCGCTCTCGTGGATATCCGCGGCGTATGCAAAGAGCGCACAGATAATAGGTTCTGCACTTGTTACTGCTCTTCCTCTCTCTTACTCTTCTCGACGCCCTCCGCCTGAGGTTCGCAAGCCCACCTATGCCACACCCGCAGCCCGGTCCCGGACCCTTCCAATCCGATTTCAGATACTGGCTTGGATCCTTCCTCTCCCACTGCGTCTGCGATTCCGTCCTCTGCAAGTCTCTTTGCAAGAAACTCAAGTGCTGGGACAATGTCTGGCATAAGCACGCCTCATTTTAACATTATTCCCGTCTTCTCAAAGTTTCTGCGCATTCCGAGCACGGTCTTCCTTGCTTCCTCCAGCAGCTCCGCAAAGGGTCGTTTTTTCTCAGTTATCATAGTGTTGTACAGCTTCTCGAAGTATTCGACCACATTGGTGTCCCTGCCTCCGTCCTTCACCTTCACCCAATAGTAGCTGCTGTAGCTACGTGCGTCTTCAGAGAGGTATCCTCTCACCCTCTTGTCGTTGTCTATCGGCGCAACCAGTATCTCACTGAGCGCCCAGATGAGGTGGGGGCTGTTGAACTTCTTCTCATCCTCGTTTGGGAAGACCTCCTTCCATTTCTTGAAATACAGGAAGTGGGTGATCTCATGCAGGGATACGAGCTTCGTGGTCTCTGGCGCGTAGCTGTATGTCACCTGAAATGACGATGTTTCTAGGAAACGTGGGCATATCGGATTCAGCGTCAGATAGCCGCGCACCTCATCCACATCCCATTCCCTTTCGATAATCTCAGACAGTCCCTGCATCACGCCATCGTTTATCGGATCCCACACCTTTTGGTATACACCCGCGGCTGTTTCAAACTCTTTTCCGTGCTTCTCGTAGAACCTGTCCACGAACTCGTTTATAGGCTCTGCTTTGTCTCCATCAGAATTGATTATCTTGTTTAGTTCCGGGTAGGCGCGGCCGAGTGTCTCGTTCCATGAGTCCGATGGTTCGTCGATTAGATTGTAGCGCAACATTTCCTTTTCGAATTCCTGATTCACCGAGAATATCACTTTCGGGTATTTTGTCATTCGAACATCAGTTGTTTGGCGAGGAGGTCAGTGCACCTAAGGTACGATGGCTTTAATATATTTTATATAGTAGACGATATATCTTTTTCTATACTGCTGGTGTTTTTGTGGAGTTTGGCATCTCGATGACCTCAGTTGCTAACAAAATGCAAGCATATGCCAAGACTCAAAACGTTCAACAAGTATATCTCCATTTGCTTAGAGATCTTGTGCACCTTTCATCAGACCAAGGGCTTAAAACAATAGAAATATTTTCATTGCCCCCATTTGACGCTAAACTATTAAGCAGGATATCAAAAGAAATGAAAGATCTCATTTCTCCCTTCAAGACCAGCTGCCATTTGCCTTTTGCTGATCCAAACATAGATTCATTCCACGCCGAAGTTAGAAAAACGGCGCGCAAAGAGATCAAAGATGTCATAGAACTCGTAAGCGACATGGGGATAAAGAGCGCGGTCATGCATCCTGGATGTAGAGATGTAATTTACCCAGAATTTTATGCCTTTTTTGCCAGGATTCCAAAAAGAACATAGAAAATGCAACGGATGAATTAGTTAGTTTCTGTAAGCAAAGGAAAGTTTCTCTGGCAATTGAAAATATGCCAAGCCCAGATCCTTTCTATACGAAACCAGAAGAGTTTGTACCATTGGTCAAAAAGGGAGCAAGTATTACGTTGGATCCTGCGCATGCCTTATTCAGCAAAGTCAATCCTATCAACTTCATCAAAAAATTCAAGAACAGAATCGCTGAAGTGCACCTACAGGATGCAACAAAAAGTCCTTCGAAAGAGATGTTACAACTCGGAACTGGAGATGTAGACTATTTGGGTGTCCTTAACTCCTTGTCCGAGATAGACTTCAAAGGGTGTATCATCATTGAAGTGAACTCAGAAAAAGCCGCAATTAAGAGCCTCGATCTTATAAGAAAGGCAGGATACTTGTAATAATTTCCAAAAATCTGAAATGTTGGTGATTTGAACCCTTCTTCCTAGTAAACATGCTTTGGCGGGGGAGTGATTTGAACCCTCGACCTCTAGATTTCTTAGCGGTCATCGCACGAATGCTCTCAACTCATAGTGCTTTGCATATGAGTCTAGCGCTCTAACCAGGCTGAGCTACCCCGCCATGCAGTGTATACTATACCTATCTATAAATACTAAGTTTTGCATATAAAAGCGCATGGCCTCGGTGGTGTAACGGCCGCATGTAGGACTGTGGATCCTCAGGACCGGGTCCAACTCCCGGCCGAGGCCTATTTTCCAGGTAGAAAGATGAGGAACTTTTGTACAGCAATCCAAATTTTCACTAATACTTATAAAGGCAGAGAAGGATAGGCTCTTCGTTAAGCATGCTAGAAAATACAAAAGTAAACGGTCACTCGCCATCTCTGATAAGCCTGTTCGATAGAGTCCTGGAAGTTCACCCATTAAAACTATCAGAACTTCAGATACTAATTAGACCTGGTACTACTTATGCTGACCTAGCCGAATCAACAGAGAATAGGAAAAGGGAACTTTTTGTAGCAGATTTAGATAAAAGCAAGGATAAAAGTCTATTTTGGATTAAAAGCGGAACAGAAAGAATGATACATGAATATCTGAAACGTGAGGACTTGAACTACGCTTCCGCTATTTTTGAGTTTAGGTTTGAATCAACAGAACGAATGGCTGCAAAGCTTAGGCAAGTCTACGAAGAAAAGCGACTTTCGCCTAGTATTCTCTCTTATGTAGCTGAGGACAACGTTTGGGTAGGATTTAGGAAGGCACATTTTGCTCTTGACTATAACAAACCTACTGGCTACTTTACAGCTCATCTTTCAGATTATGATCCTAAAGACGACGCTAAAGCTATTGCTGTCATGAGATTTAAACTCAGCAAAATAGAAAGCGTAACTGGCAGAGAAGAAGCCAGCGATTTGTGTTAACGACTTCACAAGAATCCCGTCCAGACCAGCCCTCGGTTAACTCGTCCAACTCCCGGCCGAGGCCTTCAGAAAGCCTGTAACAAAGTTATTATACGCATTCATACTATATTAATGTGGAATT
>JAMCYP010000005.1 GCA_023476545.1 Candidatus Martarchaeota archaeon
ACGAGATCAGGGACAGGCTGGAAGTGCGCTTCGTAAAGGAGATAGAGGGATGATTTGGTGGACAGCACGTACATAGGTGCGTTTGGAAGGATAAAGGCAATGAAGTCGCTGTTTCTTGGAAGGGAGTTCATGGCGCAGCTACTCGAGCACGACGCATCAGATTATCTTTCATCGCTGAGCGGCACCGACTACAGGAAGGAGCTGGACGAGCTCTCGCTGCAGTACAAGGATTCGGAGCTTGTGGATGCAGTGGTGAGCGCGCACACCAGGCGGCTCGTAGCGTATATGGTCAACGCCGCGCCAGCTACTGCAAAGGCGATGGTCCGGGCTTACGTAGGCTCCTGGGACATACGCGCCATAAAGACCGTAGTGTCTGCGAGGCTTCTCGACAAGAAGGTCGCGATCAACGGCGGCTTCATAATGGTGGATGGCAAGCTTTCGGCAGCGGTAATAGGCGCCATCTCTCCGGAGGAATTCGCAGCGATAGCTGAGCAGAAGGAGATAGACGGGATGGTTGACATGCTCGTAAAGCATGGCTACGGGAGCGCTATGCTGCAGAGCGTGGACGAGACGAAGAAGAACAGGAACGCCTCGCAGATGTTCATGGCGCTCGACGGATTCTACTTTTCAAACCTTATCAGGTCGTTCAGGTTCTACAGGGGCGACGAGGGCCCGATGCTCCAGTTCATACGCGACAGCATAGACGTGAAGAACGTCATGGACGCGATAAAGTCCTCGATAGCCGGGTTTGGCGGGCTTTCCGAATACATCATAAAAGGGGGCAACATGGGGCCTGAGAGGATAGCTGAAATCGCATCCAAGAAGGTTGAGGAGGTAAAGGACTCGATGCCATTCAAGATAGACGCGGCGTTCGACGCATACAGGCAGGACGGACTCGCCGCGTACTTCGAAAGCGCGCTGAGGCGCGAGCTGTACAGCAAGTATCTTGGAATTTTCGAGAGGTCCGCGCTCTCGGTTCTGCAGCTTATAGCATTCATAATGAGGGCGGAGATGGAAGCCGACGAGCTTAGACTTGTATGGTTCGGGAAGCGCTACGGAATTGGAGAGGGGAGGTACAGGAACCTCAGCATGCTGAGCAACGTGGTCAAATGAGCGGCAACATAGCTGTTGTGGGCGAAAGGGAAGTCGCGATGGGATTCAGGCTCGTCGGGATAGCCGATACGTTCATAGCTGAGGGAAGGGACGCCGTCAACACCATACTTGGGATGATAGACAAGAAGGAGTACTCGGTAGTGATAGCATCATGGAAAGTGAGGGAGTCGTTCGAAAGCAACGAGCTCAGGAGGACGGAGGTATCGCTCAGGCCGCTAGTGGTTTTCATACCGAACCCTGATGGCGAACAGAGCGAGGAATCTTTGGAGAAGTTTGCGAAAAGGGTTCTCGGAGTTGATATTAACAGCCTTAGAGGTGCTTGAATTGGCAACATCAAATGTTAAGAATGGAATGATTTACAGGATATCAGGACCTGTAGTTACCGCGAAGGGAGTGCAGCAGCCCAAGATGTACGACGTCGTGCAGGTGGGCGACGCGAAGCTCATAGGGGAGATAATAAAGCTTGACGGCGACTCTGCGATAATACAGGTATACGAGGACACGAGCGGCCTGAAGCCTGGCGAGCCGGTCGAGAATACCGGGAGGCAGCTTTCTGTCGAGCTTGCTCCAGGCCTGCTGGGCTCCATATTCGACGGGATACAGAGGCCGCTGGACAAGATAAGGGAGGAGAGCGGCGACTTCATAGAGAGGGGAGTGAGCGTCGAGCCCCTTGACAAGAAAAGGAAATGGCATTTCGTGCCAAAGGTGAAGAACGGAAGCGATGTCAAGACAGGAATGATTATAGGAGAGGTTGCGGAGACCAGCCTGATAACACACAGGGTAATGGTTCCTCCGGGAATTTCGGGCAAGATAGGAGGCTTAAAGGAGGGCGACTACACGATAGCGGAGAAAATTGCGACAGTGTCTGGCGAGTCTGGAACTTCTGACTTGTCTATGCTCCAGAGGTGGCCTGTCAGGATGCCAAGGCCTGTCATGGAGAAGATGCCGCCCACTGTGCCGCTGATAACCGGGCAGAGGATTATAGACAGTTTGTTCCCTGTGGCGAAGGGCGGCACGAGCGCCGTTCCCGGGCCGTTCGGGTCAGGAAAGACCGTCATACAGCACCAGCTTGCGAAATGGAGCGACAGCGAAGTTGTAGTATACGTGGGCTGCGGAGAGAGGGGAAACGAGATGACCGAGATACTGTCAACCTTCCCCGAGCTCAAGGACCCCAAGACAGGAAAGCCGATCATGGACAGGACAATACTTATAGCGAACACCTCGAACATGCCAGTCGCGGCAAGGGAAGCAAGCATATACACGGGAATAACAATAGCTGAATACTACAGGGACATGGGGTATGCCGTCGCGCTGATGGCAGACAGCACTTCCAGGTGGGCCGAAGCCCTCAGGGAGATATCTGGAAGGCTTGAGGAGATGCCGGGCGAGGAGGGATACCCCGCATACCTTGGCAGGAAGGTCGCAGAATTCTACGAGAGGGCCGGAATGGTCAGGGTCATGTCAGGGGAGATAGGCTCGGTCACTGCGATAGGCGCGGTGTCTCCGCCAGGAGGAGACACATCGGAGCCGGTGTCGCAGAACACGCTTCGCGTGACCAGGGTGTTCTGGGCTCTGGACGCCTCGCTCGCAAACAGGAGGCATTTTCCGTCGATAAACTGGCTCAACAGCTACTCGCTGTACTACAACGACCTGAAGGGCTGGTACGCCGAGAACGCTGGCAGCGAGTGGGACAGCCTGTACTCCAGGGTGATGGCAATACTCCAGAAGGAGGCGGAGATAAACGAAGTGGTCCAGCTGGTAGGGTATGACGCGCTCCCTGAAAAGGAGAAGGAGGTGCTCGACATAGCGAAATCCGTCAGGGAGGACTTCCTGCAGCAGAGCGCCTTCGACGACGTAGACACGTACACCTCGCTGCACAAGCAGATGCTAATGCTGAAGGCAATAATAGCCATGGACGAGGCGGAGTCGCGCGCTGTATCGAGAGGCGTGCTCGTTGACCAGCTGCAGGGGACGTCGGCAAAGCAGAAGATAGCGAGGATGAAGCTCGCCAAGGAGGAAGAGATAGACGCTTACTACGACAGTGTCGCTGCCGCTGTGAACGAGATAGACCAGATTATGGCGAGCAAGGAAAAGGTGATTCAATGAGTTCGGTAAACTATAGGAGCGTGAAACAGATAACCAGCGTGCTGCTTTTTGTTGACGGGGTAAAGGACGCCTCCTACAACGAGCTGGCTGAGATATCGATGCCAAATGGCAGGAAGGTGAGGGGGCAGGTACTTGACACCCGTGACGGGCTGGCGATAGTGCAGTCTTTCGGCGACACTACGGGAATGGACCTTGGCAATACTGGCGTAAGGTTCACAGGCTCAACGGTAAAAATCCCGGTTAGCACAGAGATGCTCGGGAGGGTGTTCAACGGCGCGGGAAACCCGAGGGACAACGGCGGGAACATAAGGGCAGAGAAGCTTGTCGACATAAACGGCAGCGCGATAAACCCTTATTCAAGGGAGGAGCCGTCCGAGTTCATACAGACAGGAATATCCACCATAGACGGGATGAACACGCTAGTCAGGGGGCAGAAGCTGCCCATATTCTCCGGATCAGGAATGCCGCACAACAGGCTCGCCGCGCAGATAGCGAGGCAGGCTAAGCTTCTCAACTCCGACGAGAAGTTCGCGGTTGTATTCGGAGGCATAGGAATAAACAGCGAAGAGGCGAACTTCTTCATAAAGGAGTTCGAGTCGACAGGCGCCATAGACAGGACGGCGATGTTCCTCAACCTCGCCTCGGAGCCCTCGATGGAGAGGATAATACTGCCCAGGCTTGCGCTCACGACCGCGGAGTACCTTGCATATGAAAAGAACATGCACGTGCTCGTTATACTTACCGACATGACGAACTACTGCGAGGCGCTCAGGGAGGTTTCCGCAGCGAGGGAGGAAGTCCCTGGAAGAAGGGGATATCCGGGCTACATGTATACCGACCTCTCCTCCATATACGAGAGGGCAGGGAAGATACGCGGAAGGGACGGCTCAATAACCCAGATACCGATACTTACGATGCCGGGCGACGACATAACGCACCCGATACCGGACCTGACCGGATACATAACCGAGGGCCAGATAGTCATGGGAAGGGACTTGCAGCGCAACGGCATTTATCCCAACGTGGACGTGCTGCTCTCGCTGTCGAGGCTCATGAACCAGGGCATAGGCAAGGGCAAGACCAGGGAGGACCACAGGGGCACTGCAGACCAGCTCTACGCGGCATATGCCAGGGGCAAGGAGCTTAGGAGCCTTACAGAGATCGTTGGGGAGGAGGCGCTGAGCGGCAACGACAGGAAGTTCCTTGGTTTTGCCGACGGATTCGAAAAGGAGTTCGTCAACCAGGGGTATGACGAGGACAGGAGCATAGAGCAGACGCTTGAGCTCGGATGGAAGCTATTCTCGCAGCTCGACATAAACGAGATGAAGAGGCTGAAGGACGAGTACATAAAGAAGTACGGGAAGTGGAAGTGATGGCAGCAAGCGACACTAAGACGACAAGGCTGGAGCTCATAAGGACAAAGGCAAGAGTGCGCGTCGCGGCCAAGGGGCTCTCGCTGCTCAAGATGAAGAGGGGCAGCCTCGTGATGGAATTCTTCGAGATGGCGAAGCAGATACGCAGCATGAGGGAGAACATGAGGGAGAGCGTGTCCAGGGCGATGGAGAGCATAAGGATAGCCGAGGCACAGGCTGGCACCATAGAGGTGGAAAGGATAGCCGCCGAGCAGGGAAGCGCAAACGCGACAGTGAATGCGAGGAACGTGATGGGAGTAGTAATACCGAACGTGGAGCTCTCGCTGCACGACTACGGGGCTGGATACAGCGTGGTGTCCGTGCCTACGTCCATAGCCGATGCGAGGAACGGCTTCGCCACGCTGTCAAGGCTCATTGTTGAAGTGGTGGAGAAGGAGGCGTCCCTGAGGAAGTTGCTAAACGAGATAGAGAAGCTCAACAGGAGGGCCAACGCGATCGAGAACGTTGTGATACCCTCGATGAAGGAGAGGATGGTGTACATAAAGCAAAGGCTTGAGGACCTGGAGAGGGACCAGACGGTCTCGCTGAAGTTCATAAAGAGGAGGATAAGCAGTGGATGAGGTCGGGAGATTCAGGCGGATAAGGAGCAGGGTCGCGCTGATAAACGGGGTGGCTGCGCTCGCCGCGATAATGCTGATATTTGCAGTATACTACCACGTGTTGTGATTTGGATGGAGCATGGCATAGAGACGTTGAAGAGGATAAAGGAGAGCGAAGAGAAGGCGGACAGGCTTA
The DNA here is from genome assembly GCA_023476545.1 of Candidatus Martarchaeota archaeon. Classification (GTDB taxonomy): domain Archaea; phylum Micrarchaeota; class Micrarchaeia; order Micrarchaeales; family CABMGC01; genus JAJYVH01. The sequence goes on from JAMCYP010000005.1 coordinate 5,388, forward strand.
TGGAAAAGGCGAAGTCCGATGCCGAATCCATAAGGGAGGAAGCCGAGAGGAGGGTTATTTTCGCCCAGGAGGAATCGGTGAAGAAGGCTGAAGATGAGAAGGAGGCTGTCATAAGGGATGCAGAGCACAGGGCTGCCGAATACGACCTGAAGGCGGTGAAGGATGCGAAGACCAGGGCCTCGAAGCTGAGGAACCTTGAGAAGGAGGACGTGCTCGGCATATTCGCCGAGGAGATAGCAAAGAAATTCGATTTGGATGTTTGAATGTTCCTGCCTTCTAGGATGAGCAAGATAAGGATCGTCGCGCTGAGGGACGACTACGACGGGGTAATGACAGCGCTGCACGACAGCGGCCTGATGCAGATAGACCCGATAAGCGAGGCAGCCAGAGGCTCCCTCAAGGGAGAGGGCGGAATAGAGTACAAATGGCTCTACGAGTACGCGCAGCGCTTCAGGGCTCTCGACGACAGCCTGATCCCGGTTGAGAGCAACGACAAAATACTCTTCAACAGCATGGCCGAGCTTGTCGACAGGGCTAATGGCATAAGGATAGACGAAAGGGTAGCTGCAATAGTGTCCGAAAAGGGGGCGCTCTCCTCGGCACTTGGCGGGATAAGGACCAGGCTCTCTATCCTTGAGAAGCTGGAGGGTTTCAGGGAGGACGTATCAATACTCAACGGAAAGAGCGTGGTGTCGTTCATAGTTTCGGGGCCAGCAACCGAGGAGATGGTTGCCTGGGCTTCCAAAAACGACAACTGCGCGGTGATAAGGCTCGAGAAGTCTGTGCTTGCTGGCGTCCTCAGGAGCGAGGAGAAGGATTTCGCGAAGCAGGCTCAGGCACTTGGGGCCCAGATCGAGGCGGTGCCGGAGATGAGCGGCAAGCAGAAGAAGCTGGTAAAGGAGCTTTCAGACGACGCGAAATCGATGGATGAAAAGGTGGCTGCACTGGACGAGGAGCTCCTCAGCATATCAAAGAGCTCCTACCCGATTGTCAACGCAATAAGGGAGCAGCTGGACATAGAGATGGAGAAACTTGAGGCAACGACGAAGCTAGGGGTAACCAGGTCCGTAGTGGTGATAGAGGGCTGGACCGAGCACTCCGACGTGAACAGGGTAAGGAGGGTCCTTGCGCAGGCAGCAGGCAAAAGGTTCGAGATGGAGACCCTGAAGGTCAAGGACGTGCCGCCCACAAAGCTCAAGAACCCCGCAAGGCTTAAGCTTTTCGAATCGTTTATAAAATTCTATTCGCTGCCTAAGAGCAACGAGGTCGATCCGACAATAATGTTCGCGTTCATATTCCCGATATTCTTTGGCCTTATGGTCGGTGATTTCGGATACGGGCTGTTCATGCTCGTCGGGGCGCTTCTGCTGATAAGGCACATACGCAAGAAGAAGCCTGGCGCTGCCAAGTCGCAGAGCAAGATATCGAAGTTCGTGCACACAATCGTAGGGAACGAGGGCCTCGTCCTGCTCGCCAAGTCGATAATACCGGGCGCGATAATAGCTATGGTGCTCGGCATTGCGTTCAACGAGTATTTCGGATTCCAGCTGCCGTATACCGCCCTGTTCAACGTCGAGGCAGGGCTGCCCAAGCTTCTTGACCTTGCAGGATGGATAGGCGTAGCAATGGTCTCGTTCGGATTCATCCTTGGCTTCGCCAACTACCTCTTCATAAGGCAGAGAAAGAAGGCCTTCGGCAGGCTGGGATGGCTCGCCGCAGCCATAGGCTTCGTGATATTCGGGCTTAACATACTGCACAGGGCGCCGCTGGGCTTCTCCAACCCTGTCGCGATAGTTTCATATGTGCTGCTTGTTGCAGGGATCATCACCATAGTAGCAACGGAAGGATTCGAGTCGATGATGGAGCTCCCGTCGCTGATAAGCCACATTCTCTCCTACACCAGAATAGTTGGGATACTGCTTGCATCCGTCATACTTGCAGAAGTGATAGACTTCATATTCATAGGCGGATGGCACCACTCGATACTTCTCGGGCTGGTTGGCACGCTGATACTCATTGTGGGGCAGCTGTTCAACATAACCATAGCGATGTTCGAGCCAGGCATACAAGGCGCAAGGCTTATATACGTGGAGTTCTTCTCAAAGTTCTTCAGCGGGAACGGTGTGCCTTACGTTCCTTTTGTAAGCAGGAGGAGGAGGACGCTCAGCAGGTTCAGCCTGGAGCCGGAGAAGTGAGCCTAGAGAATTGCAGCTGATGCTTGAAAGATTGGGAAAATGCAGGGCAGCAGCCGCTCGCTTGTTGCGATTTGTTTGATTGCTTGCTGAAGCGCAAAGCTCCACTAATCCTCGTCAACCAAATAAATAGGAAAAGAAAAAAAGGAAAGAGCAAGCGTGATTTTCAGCGAAGCCCTATCTCTATCTGTACATTGTCAGGCACTGGTATCCTCATGACCTGGCGAAGCACCTGCTCGTTGCCGTCTATCTCTATGAGCCTCTTGTGATACCTTATCTCCCACTTCTCGTAGGTGTGGCTTCCGTCTCCGCATGGCGTTTTGCGCATGGAGAACTTGAGCTTCCTTGTCGGGAGAGGCATGGGACCGCTGCAGGCCACGTTTATCGAGGCTGCTATCGCCTTGATCTGCTGGCCTATAGTGTCTATGCTCTTCGAGTTCGTGCTTACGAGTTTTATGCTTGCCTTGCCCATGGTTCACGCACCCTTCACTGCTTCTTCGGAACGACGTCAAGGACAACTCCTGCGCCTATCGTCTGTCCCATATCCCTTATTGCGAACCTGCCGAGCTGCTTGAAGTCGCTGTACTTCTCTATGACTATCGGCTTTGTCGGCTTGACCCTTATGAGGGCGGAATCTCCCGTCTTTATCGTCTCCGGGTTCTTCTCGACGACCTGGCCGGTCTTCGGATCCTTCTTCTCAAGTATCTCGACGAACTGGCAGGCTATCTGCGCAGTGTGTATGTGGAACACGGGAGTATAGCCCTTCGCTATGACGTTCGGGTGGTTCAGCACTATTATCTGCGCTGTGAACTCCTCCGCTACCATAGGCGGATTGCTTGCAGGGCCCACTACGTCGCCCCTCTTTATGTCCTTCTTCTCAACGCCCTTTATGTTGAATCCTACGTTGTCTCCGGGCTCGGCCTTCGGCAGCTGCTGCTTGTGCATCTCGATGCTCTTGACTTCAGCCTTCTTTCCGCTCGGCATTATAATTATCTGGTCTCCCGGCTTCATTACGCCTGTCTCTACCCTTCCTACCGGAACTGTTCCGAATCCTGATATGGTGTAGACGTCCTGTATTGGAAGCCTGAGTGGCTTGTCGGTTGGCTTGGCTGGAATTTCGAGCATGTCCAGCGCCTCAAGAAGCGTTGGCCCGTTGTACCACGGCATCTTCTCCGGCTTCATCGCGACATTTGACCCCTCCATTGCGGAGTATGGTATGAACTTTATCGTGTCTACCTTGAATCCAAGGCTCTTCAGAAGGTCTGATACGGACTTCTTTGCCGCCTCGTACTTCTCCTGGCTGAACTGCGCCGCATCCATCTTGTTTATTCCTACGATGAGCTGCTGCACTCCGAGAACGCTCGCGAGTATCGCGTGCTCCCTTGTCTGCGCCATGACTCCGTCGACTGCGCTCACGACGAGCACTGCGGCGTCTGCCTGGCTGGTTCCTGTTATCATGTTCTTTACGAAGTCCCTGTGACCTGGTGCGTCTATTATCGTAAAGTAGTACTTTGCAGTCTCGAACTGCCTGTGGGCTATGTCTATTGTTATACCTCTTTCACGCTCCTCCTTCAGGCTGTCCATGACGAACGCAAATTCGAATGATGGCCTGTTGAGCTGTTGCGTTATCTCCTTGTATCTCTGCATATCCCTGTCCGAGATCGCCTTGGTCTCGTAAAGCAGCCTTCCTACCGTCGTTGACTTTCCATGGTCTACGTGTCCTATGAAAATCAAATTCATGTGTGGTTTTTCCGACATTTTTTCACCTTGTTGAGCAAAAATTCCGCTAATCAGTGCATGTAAGCACAACTAGCGATTGTTGTTTTGAAGAGAAAGAATATATACCTTGCACCTTCAAATCTCAGTAAGTTGATGTAGTAGCATATATTTATATTTTGCGGTATGCGCAGCGTTACTCTCTTAGTCCATCTTGCACTGTGGGTGAGTCGAAGATTGGGCCCAAGTTACTTTCTTAGATGAATAATCTGACCCTATTTCTAATAGAGATAAGTAATATACAAACTGCTAGAACTACCCAGAATAGGTATAGATTGTCGAATATGTCCGCTACTATTGTACTTAGAAAAAATATACCAATGAACATCAAAACCAGATGAAAGGCTTTACTCCGACTCTTTTGTACCTGCTGTTGGTACTCTTTTTCAGTCTTAACACCTGCTTTCTTTAGAGTTTCATTTTTAACTCTCTTGGCTTCTTTAGGATGTCTGTTGTAATAATATTTTTTAACGAAGGAATCGAGAAATATAAAAAGAGCAAAGCCCACTACGCCTCCCGCTAACCAACCAGTAAATAATGCTATCAGAATCCAGATGCTCCCGAGTATTAGCAATCGATATTGCCAGAGCTTCATTAACATCCCATTAGCTTATTGCTCCTAAAGTCTTTTATCTGCTCTTAAAGCGGGTTGATGAGCAGAATTTAGGGCAACGCCTGTATCAGCAGCGTTGCGCACATGCCAAAAGAGAAATGCCGGGCGCGGCAATTTCCTCGCACAGAAGATATTTATTCATTGTATTATATTGCACACTTGTCAAAGGATTCCAAATCTTTATATATTTATAAAGAGGAAGTATAATTGGTGAATCCATGGCACAAACTATGAATAAAATGAGCGAGGGTGAGAATCTGAATAATAAGAAGTTGAGTAGTGCAAATAATGAACTGCTTGCTTCAATATTCGAACCTAAGGAAGAAAAATCAAAGAAAGAGAAGTTGGCAAATAAGGGCATGCAGAATTTGATAGAAGTTTTGGACGACCAGGACGCATCTGCAAGGGAGCTAGAACTGTCACGGTCCATACTTGACAACTATCTCAGGCAGGGTGGTGCAGGAGCTGCGGATTTTGCACAAAAAGCTGTAAACAAATACAAAAAGTCTAAAGGCCCAGAGCACGAGTTTACGGCGGAATTTGATAAAGTAGCCAGCCTATTGAAGAATGCAAATTAGGCGCATGAATAGGGAGGGTATTACCCTCCTATCTGGGCAGCACTGCAGAGGGAAGGTTTTGGGGCGCACATCTGCATTTTATTGCAATGCTGTTCGTTGTTCCTGATCTGCAGACAGGACAAAAGCGTATTTCCGGCAGTTTACTTGACTATGCCTTGTACCGCATCAGTGCCTGTACCCCCAGAATATGCCGATCGTGTTCGCCAGGTTGGAGAACAGCACTACTAGGAATATTGTGTCGACGAATCCCGGTATGGCTATCCCAAGAGTCAGCGGCACGGCGGCTATGACAGTCGGGGCTAGGCCCCTGGATATGTTGAAGGATATGAAGGACTTCTCCCTCCTCGCCAGCTTTCCATCCTTCGATATGTAGTCGCTTAGTATCGGCATGAAGGCTACTCTAGCAAGCGCGAATATGGCGACGAAGCCGAATGATATTACAAGCATAACTGGGGTAACCTGGCTGACGCTGAAAAGGAGCCCGAGGTAAACGAAGAAGAAGGTGCTGACGAAGAACACTATCTCCTTCTGGTAGCTCTTTATGTGCTCAGCCTCGTCCCCAAGCGCGAAATGCCTCTGCAGGAATGTCGGTGTGTGCACGGACAACGGCTTCTTGCTCCTCGCTCCAAGATTCGAGATCAGAAGCCCGAATATGAAGACGGTTATCGCGCCGTTGAATCCTATCTGCTGCGAGCCGCCGTATGTCGCGAGAACCATTGCGATTGTGAGCATCCACGTATAGCTCCTGCTCTGCTCCTCGAACCTGTTGAGAATGTAGAGCCAGAAGAGCGCGAATATCACCGCAAGAATAGCAGAGCCGAACAGGTTGCTCACCACTATCGAGGCTATCCCGCCAACGGTTACATTGCCTGACACCACTATCTGGAGAAGCACGAGAGGCACCAGAAGGGTGAGTATGTCCGACGCTATCGCCTCGAACCTTAGCGTCGTCTTGAGCTCCTCCGATATGCCGACCAGGCTGGTAAGCATCGGCACTATGACTGTGCTCGGCCCGGCGATGGCGAAGCCGAATATGAAAGCTATGAGGAGCTGGAAGTGCAGGACGAAGAACCCTATCAGCGATGATATGATACCGACGGCAAAGGTGAGGCCGAAGGTGTACTTGGAGGCGTTTTTGAGAACCTTGCGCAGCTCGGCGTAGTTCATGTTCAGCCCTACATCGAAAAGTATGAATGATACAGCCACTCCGGTTATAAGCGAGCTGAGGCTGCTCACGAGGCTGCCGCTCCCGGTGCCTATTATGTGGAGCAGTGGCCCTATCAGCACTCCGATGAGCATGAGTGGCATTATGTTTGCTATCTTGAGCTTGCTGAAGAGCGCGTTGAGTATGAACCCTATGAACACTATGCTCGCGAAGAACAGGAAGGCCAGGTTTCCGTTTATCATCAGTCGCACCTTTCAGAGCAGGCGTTGCCCGGCTCCATCCATATTGCTATCATAATGGTTAAATGCCTTTTTGGAGAGCGATTCGTTTATCTGAGAAACTATGTCGTGCATCTTTCCCTCCCTGCTCTTAGATACAAGAAGATAGCGCTCGTCCTTTGTGCCGCGTGCCACCATTATCACAACGTTGCCGAAGTTCATCCTGCCTGCGCGTCCCATCCTCTGTATTGTCCGTATCTCGCTCGGGACAGGCTCGTAAAACACAACTGCATCTACGCCGGGTATGTCGAGCCCCTCTTCCGCTATAGATGTGGCTACCAGGACCCTGAACTTGCCGGCGCGGAAATCCGCTATCACCCTCTGCTGGTCTGCGATTGTGACGCCCTCCTTCTTGCCTACGAACTGCATAGCGCTTATTCCGGACGAATTGAGCATCTCTGCAAGCTTCTGCGTGGTTGACCTGTACTGCGCGAAGACTATGACGCTGGAATTTGGAAACTTGTCGCGTATCACTTCGACTGTCCTGCGCATCTTTGGGTGCTCCTCTCCGGATGCGAGCGCTGCCCTCGCCGCCTCCACCGCCAGCTTCACAGACTGGTTGGACAGTATGCTCTGCACAACCCTGCTCTTCTTCTCGCGCATCTCGAGCGAATTCATGTAGGAGACAAAGGGATAGAGCCCCTCGACGTTCGCCATGTCGTAAGCGTGCAGCAGATCGAGTATGTAAACGTAGTGCTGCAGCGCCGCGAACTTGTAGTTCTCAGCCTTCAGGCCGGAGATTATCCTGCCTATCTCTATCAGCCTGCCCTTCGGCATCGTCTCGAAGTTCTTGAATGGGCAGAGCCCCATGCCGTTGAGCTTCGCAAGATGCTCGCTTATGATCGGGGCGAGAAGCGACGAAATTCTTGAAACTACAGGCCCCTTGTCGACATATACGACCTCATTGCTCTTCCCAAGCACGTACTTTGCCACGTCCGGATCGAAGCGTGACCTTATCTCTATCGACTCTATCCCCAGTATTGCCACAAGAGTTTCTATGTTCCTCTTCTTGCTTCCGGGCGAGGCGGTCATTCCCATTATCTGCACGCCGTGCTCCTTGCATTCGTCTGCAACGAACGTGTAGGCGTACTTGCCCATCGCCCTGTGGCATTCGTCGAATACGCACAAGCCGAAATCCCACATCGAGAGCCTCCCCGCCTTGATGTCGTTGGCTATTGTTTGCGGCGTGGCGACTATGATGCGCGCGTCGTCCTCCTCGCGCATGCGCTCCTTTGCGGCTACCCTTCCAGTAAGAAGACGTATCCATCCGCTCTCCACCTTGAGCATCTTCGACAGCGTGACGTAGTGCTGCTCGCTGAGCGGCTTCGTCGGCGCCAGTATTAGGGCCTTCTTGTGGCCATAAAGGCACTTAGCCATCGCAAACACGGAGATAAGCGTCTTGCCCAATCCCGTTGGTAGCACTACTAGTGTGTTCTTCCCGGAGAAGACGCTCTTCGCTATGTTTATCTGGTACTCCCTCGGCTCGACGCCTTCGAGGTTCACAAGCGAATCGTACGGGCTGAGCGCTTCCCATTTCGTGGCTGCCAAGGCTAATCACCCATAGCTTTTTCTCCGATAGATTTATTATAAATGCGCAATCATAATTAAGCATATGGAATCCTTCGATGACGCCGCGATTGAAACTGGGCTAGGCAGGCTTGCCAAGGCACGGATAGGGGCAGGCGAATATGGCCTGGATGAAAACGAGAAGGGCATAGTCAAACTCCTCTCAAAGGCGTGCAAGCTGATAGACGAAGTATATATTGAGCAAGTGGCTCCCGGAGCAAATTCCGTCATTGCAGAGCTCTCTGCGCAGAATGACGATGCAAGCAAGAGGCGGCTTGAGTTCATTTCGTGGAACAAGGGATTCTGGGACAAGCTTGACGGAGACAGGCCTTTCTATGGGAAGGAGGAATCAGGACCAGGCGCGGCATTCTATCCGAAGGATGCTGCCAAGCAGGAGATCGAAAGGCTTTTGTCCGATCCTGTGCTCGGCAAGGAGGCGAAAGAATGCTGCACGATCATAGCCAGAAAAGGAGGCAGCCTAGTCCCAATTAAGTACTCGGAGGCGTTTGACAGCAAGCTCGCAGCAGCTTCAAAGCTGGTGTCGGAAGCGGCTGCGCTTGCAGATAACGCCTCGCTGCGTGATTACCTGGAAAAGACAGCAAAGGCGCTCATTACAAACGATTACACCGAGCAGCAGATAGCCTGGCTGCACCTCGATAGCAGGATAGATCCGGTAATCGGGCCGTTCGAAACCTATGAGGACAAGCTCTTCGGTTTGAAGGCTGCGTTCGAGGCATACGTGAACGTCAGGGATGATGCCGAAAGCGCTAAGCTCTCCTCATACTCTGCATACCTCAAGGAGATTGACGATTCGATACCGATATCAGGAAGCAAAAACTTCTCGAGGAAGAGCCAGTCATTCTCCCCAATACTTGTGGTCAACGAGATTTGCTATGGAGGCGAAGCAAACGCAGGCTATGCGACTTCTGCATACAATCTGCCAAACGATGAATCGATAAGGAGGGAGCACGGCAGCAAGAAGGTGCTGCTGAAGAACATCATGGACATCAAGTTCGAAAATATAGCTATGCCGATAGCGAAAGAGCTTCTTTCTCCAGAGCAGCTCGGCATGGTTGACTCTGATGCAGGCTTCAAATTCGTGCTCTTCCATGAGCTTTCTCACGGCCTTGGCCCTGGCGAGATTTCTGGAGCGGATGGCACCATGACGCCCGTATCGGAAAGGCTGAGGGACCTGTTCTCCCATCTCGAGGAGGCAAGGGCTGACGTGACCGGGGTTTACTGCGGCATCTACCTTTCCAATATGGGAGTGCTCGGAAAAGGCTTCAAGGAGAAGCTCTACGTGAGCTATCTGGTCTACAACTTGCTGAAGGGGATGCGTGCAGGCTTAAACGAGGCGCACGCAAAAGGCCAGAGCATACAGTACAATTATCTCGCAAAGCGCGGCGCCATCAGGTTTGACGGCGGAAGATTCTCAGTGGATTTCGACAGGTTTGAGAAAACGATGCTGGAGCTGGTTTCGGAGCTCAACGGCATACAGGCTGATGGCGATTACGGGAGAGCGAAGCAATTCAGCGAAGCCTACGCTTTCATGCCTGATGAGGTGAAAACATCCAATTCGCGCATAGGGCACATACCGGTCGACATAATTCCTGAGCCCGCGCTGCGGTAGCAAGGAGATTTTTATAGTTTTCCAGTTGATAGTATCAATTGCGCCGCTGTAGCTTAGTGGGAGAGCGTCCGGCTGAAGTTCTGCTTGTCAATAGCGGATCAAAAACCGGTAGATCGCAGGTTCAAATCCTGCCAGCGGCATTCTACCCTCGTCCTTATGCAAGCCTATCGAATTCCTATTTTTTACAAATGAATTATGCACTGGTTCTGGATAAGGTTTTCTAAAGGAAAATGGCGCCTTGATAATCGGTTGCTTGCGTATGGCTGAAGACCGCAAACGCGGTTTATCGAATGCCAATTTGCATCTTTAGTAAAATGGTACAATAAATGCAGCAGTCAGATTTTAAAGGATAGGGCGGCAGCTAAACTATTGGGATTGCAGGTGTGTGCATGGATGTGGCAGGAATTGATTACAAACCGCGTACGGAGTTTTTGAAGAATGAAATAGCAAGGGCAAATTTCAATAATCCAAAAGGCAGGGAACGGATAATCGCGCTGTGCGAAACAGAGGATAAGGCGTACAGGTACCAGGTGAAGAATGAGTCAAAGAGGTTCTACGGCTCCTATTCATTTCTATACAATGAGCAGTTTGGTTCATACAGGGAGGAGTATTTTAAAATGCTGAAAGAGCTCAGCTATAAGGATTACATAGCAGTCCTGGCAAGGGAGGTATACGCACCAAGTATGTTTGGCGGATGGAGAAAGGGAAAACAGATTCCATTGCCGAAGGGAATAAGCAAGGAGGATAAAGCGGAGATCCTTAAAGTTGCGAAAGCCATGTATGAAAAGCAGGCTGAAGAGCAAACGGAGGAATCGAGGATTAAGAAGCAAAATGAGAGGGAGGAGCTTCTCAAATTCTATAGGTGGTGGATTAAGAATGAAGGAGCGAAACGCTAGCCTCGTTCCCGGATGGGTAAAAGCCTTGCTTACATTATTAAATTTTTCCAACGCTTCTTAATCGGTGCAATGGAGAAGTATGATGTCGTTGTAGTGGGCAGCGGCCCGGCGGGAATCGGCGCGGCTTTTTCCGCAGCAAAGCTCGGCCTAAAGACAGCTATACTTGAAAGGGGCAACTTTGTCGGAGGCAGGATAACAGCCGGCTACAACCTCCTTATAGAAGGATTGTATACGGAGGATAGCGCAACCAAGCTCGTAGGTGGAATCGCTGACGAGCTCATAGCGAGGATGCAGAAGGAGGGAGGTGCGCGGACAAATGATGACAAGAGCATATCGCTGAGGCAGGAGGTGGCGAGGCTGGTGCTCGGGACTATGGCTGCGGAGCTTAAGATAGACGTCTACCTCGGCTCGCTGGTTGATGGAGTTGAGACGGAGGGCACTGAAGTGGGCTCCGTATATTTCTCAGGTAAGAACGGATGGACCCAGGTAGGCTCGAAAATATTCATAGACGCAAGCGGTGACGCGGACATGGAGTCGCTCATAGGGCTTGGCACCCTGGCGAGCGAGGAGGAGAAACACCATTATGCCAGGCTCCCGTTCAGGATCTCTGGAGTGGATGAGGCAAAGCTTGCCGATTTCGCAGCCAAGTCTCCCGATAAGCTGTCGATAACAAAGGGCAAGGACGGCAGGGTGGAAACAGTGCAGATGCACGAGCAGCTGGCTCTCGCCGCGCAGCAGAGCTGCAAATTCCAGCCGCCTACGGGTGACAGGAGGATACTATATGCGACTCCAGTGCAGGGCGAGTTCGTATGTACGGCTCCGAGGATAGCGGTTCAGAACTTTGCAAGCGGCTACGAAAAATATTATTCCGCCGAGATAGCGACAAGGGAGGCATTCGCACTCCACTGGTTCCTTAAGTCGTCAGTGCCGGGATTCGCCGGCTCGAGGATAGAAGACACTGCGCACGAGCTGCTCCTCGGGAACACGCGGAGCGCGACGTGCGAATACATGATAACCGAGGCGGACGTTGCAGCCTCAAAGAAGTTTTACGACGGAATAGCGAGATGCGGCACGCCTATGGAGCTGCACGACGAGAAGCAGGGCGTAGCATACAAGTATCCCGAATCAGGAAAGGGATCATGGTTCCAGGTGCCGTACGGTGCAATGACCGTCAAGAACATAGACAACCTGCTCGTTGCGGGAAGGTGCATATGCGCCGAAGCAGGAGCGCAGAGCAGCATAAGGAACACTGCGACCTCATTGGCCACAGGGCAGGCTGCTGCGACTGCCGCGTATCTATCCTTCAAATTCAAGACCAAGCTGAAGAAGCTTGACCCGAAGCTCCTTCAGGGAACGCTGAAGGAGCAGGGCTGCATAATATGAGCATGGCAAGCAGCGCTATCTGCCAAGCATCCTAGTCCCGAGGGCGTCCAGGCCGGCGCGGAATGCGAAATCCGATACTTTAAGCATGGAGCTCTGAAGAGCCCCGAGCTTTGCCTCTTTTGATATGAAGAGCACGAATCCCTGCGAACCCCCTCCGAGGAGCCTTCCCGCTGCTGCCCCGTGCAGCATTCCCTTCCTTATTATCGAATCCACTAAGCTGTTTGATACGGAAGAGCCCAGCCCTTTTTTGACCGACCATCCATGGTTGACTGCGGCGCAGAACGCCTCAGCGTCTTCATGCAAAACCGCTTCGCGCAGGTCTAGCGCGACCTCCTTCAAAGAGATCAGGCTCTCTATGGTCCTGCTGTCGCCTTTTGCGGCTGCCGAAGCCTGTTCGCACAGTATCTCGCCGCTATACCTCGACCTGCCTGTGTATACAAGCAGTATGTTGGACATCAATCCCTCGATGAAGCGGGAATGCTTGGGGAACCTTTCTATTTTCACAATGTCGCCATCAAAGGACATGAACTTGAACCCGCCGTGGGCTATCGCATACGGGTCCTGCATCCCCAGCAGGACGCCAAGCCCCTCCCTCTCCGAATCGTATGCCATCCTCGCTATGCGGTCAGGGCTTGGCTTCGAGCCAGAAAGGTGCAGCAGCATTGCGGAGATTGCCGTCATCATGGCGCTTGAGGATGCGAGCCCGGAGCCTGGAGGCACGTCGCCGTTGATCCTAGCCCTGCCTCGGACTATGCCGTGCTTCTCCATGAGAGACATTATCCCTTCCATGCCTGAGCCGCCGCGCGCCGAGCCCATCAGGCTCCTTACGTAATCGCGGGAGGAAAGCTCGAGTGGCATGCTGTCAGGCAAATACGAGACTGTCACGCCCAGGTCTATTGTGGTGTTGAGCGCCGCGCCGCCATACCTTTCTGGGAAAGGCGGTATGTCGGTGCCTCCTCCGCCGAAGCTCACCCTCAGCGGGCTGTAGAATATGATACCTTTTTTTACATGCATGCTTTCACGCGGTGCGATGCGGCAGCGCACGGTTCACTTCTTCGGTATGCTCTTCATCATCTCTGAGAATGAGCCCTCAAGCTCCTCTATTGCAGACTGCAGCGCATCTGCAGGCTTTTTCTTTGAGGTCTTTATTACCAGCGTAGGCTTGCCAGTCTGCGGATGGTCGCGGCTCACTCCTGCAAATGAGACGTCGGACTCTGTCAGCAGCTGCGAAGCAAGCATCTCGGCTATTGTTGAATCGGTACCCTCGAATTCCAGGACAAGCTCCTTTCCCTCGTTTTTCAGCACGTTTGTCTTCATTGAACCATCTCTTCCTTCTTCCCAGTTATGAATGTGATTACGTCCTTCAGGTTGTTGTACATGGCGCTCACCTTCCTTCTCTCCGCGTGCCTGCAGTTGGTGCAGTATAGCACTCCGGGGTTGTCTCCAGGAACCAGAGGCGTGTTGCAGAACTCGCACTTGGCGTGTATGACTCCGCACTCCCTGTCCCTCAAGCCGAGAAGGTACGTATCGCCTTCCGCGCTGAGTATCGTCGCAAGCACTATGTCGCCGACCTTGTACTGGGGCGCCTCTGGCATGCCGTGGTCCCTTCTGTCGCGCATATGAGGAGGACCTCTTCCCCTGCTGTCAGCCTTTATGATTATCTTTCCGCTCTTAAGCGCAACGTAGACCTTGCCGTTCATCTCCAGCTGGTCTATCTTGACGAACATGACGCTCTTCACGTCGTCTGTTATCTCTCCGACTACGTACATGCCGCGCTCGAATCCGACAACCTCGTGCTTAGAGTCTATGCCTATCTTGCCGTCGAACGCCTTTGGCTTTCCAATGGCAGCTGCGTATATCTCGCCGTTCTCAGCGTAAGTGTTGGAGTATGGCAATCCCTCTTCCTCCATGGCGATTCTGTCGCCGGGAAACACAAGCCCAGCTTGATTGTTCTCTTCCAAAATAACACCAATTAGAAACCAGTTTACTTATAAACATTAGATATTATAAATTTATATGATTATTGGTGCGTCTATGGACAGGCTTACCTTCAACGGCGTTGAACTTCCTGTGAGGATACTAGAAACAGGGAACCGCAACGCATATGCGAGGATACGCGACATGGAGGTCATAATAAGCGTGCCGCGCAGAATCAAAGGAGAAAAGCGCGACGACGTAGTCTCGAAGCTCTCTGAAAGCCTGAAGCGCTCGCTGGAGCGCAGCCCTGGAAAGATGCTGGGCTTCAGCAGGGAGCGATTCAGGGACGGGCAGGAGCTTGCGGCGCCCGGCTTGTCACTCAAGCTCTCCATATCGCAATGCGGGAAAAGGTTCAGCTCCTCCGTCAGAGAAGGAGTGCTGGCGATATGGGTGCCAGAATCTGAGCGGATGGATGGCAGCAAAGCCTCCTCCTACATGCACATGGCAGTTTCAAGGGCATTCCTTCCTTCCGTATCCGCATATGTTGAAAGGCTGAATGCGGAGCGCTTCGGCTCCAGGCTCGGCAGGGTGCGCATAGGCAGGGGCATGACGACACTCGGATCGTGCGACTCCTTCAACAACATAACGCTTAACTCCAGGCTATTCGCGATGGGCCCCTATGCTTTGGAGTACGTGGCTGTGCATGAGCTTGCCCACACGCGTTTCCACAACCACTCGAAAAGGTTTTGGGGCGAGGTTGAGCGAGCCCTGCCTGATTATAGGGAAAGGAAGGTATGGATTTTCAGGGAAGGATGGAGGCTCGAAGCCTAAACCGCGCTGCCATAAGAAAGGGCAGACCGTGGTTCGCAGTAGAGCGCAGAAATGCTTAAAAACTCATGCTGTGATGCGTATTCAGTGAATTAATAGGTGAAAAATATGGATCCAGGACGCGGAAGCAGTGGTTTGGTTGGCGAGGGTAAGGATGACCCGGGACGCGGAAACAGTGGCTTTGTTGGAAAGGGCAAAGATGATCCTGAGCGTGGAAGCACAGGTTTTGTTGGTGAAGGCAAGGATGACCCAGGACGCGGAGACACAGGCTGAACAGATTTTTCTTGTTGGCTTTTCCTCATTTTGTTAGTGAATAGTTTATCTTTTGAAATGCGCTTGTCGTATGCGGCTTTCTCCTGTTATGCTGCGAAGTATGCCATTTATGCAAGAACTGCATGATGGCAATTATGCGGTGGATGCAGATACACCGCAAAGCGCAGAAATGCTTAAAAACCCATGCTGTGATTGAATCTCAGTAAATTAATAGGTGAAAAATATGGATCCAGGACACGGAAGTACAGGCTGAACATGCTTTTCTTGTTAGCTTTTACTCATTTTTTTAGTGAATAGTTTATCTTCGGATATGCACTCTTTTCTCCGTACTCAATCAGTATTCTGTTCTGGTTGGAGTAATAGTTGTCGAATCTCCTGATTCCTATGCTGCCAGCTACGATATCAGACACTATTGATATGCGTACCGCATCGCTTCCTGTGGATTCTTCTATGTCGTGCGACAGTCTGCTCGAATCGCCATCGTTGAAGATAGGCGAGATGTACAGGCCGCCCTCTATGTCTGTTATGTCGCCTACGAAAGCATGCTTGTTTACTATGTTGCTTTCCCCTATTATGTTGCGTAGTATGCTCTTGATTCTTCCAGACCAATCGTTCTGGTTGTGCTTTGCGACATGGAATATCGCTTCATATTTCATCTGCAGCCCTGCAATGTTTATTGTCGGCCTTTTTATTATGCCCTGCTCAAGAAGCCGAAGGTAGGTGTACCTTGATGCTCCGCCTTCCAGCCCCAAGCCTGAATCCATCTCTGCAAAGCTGATTGAGGAATTCTGGTTCATCAGGCTCAGGACGTCGTACTCTCTTTTCCATATGGTTCCAGCTGTCTTTTTCGGCGAATCCTTTGTACGCCTGTATACTTTGGATTGCAGCATCTTCTCGAAGAATTCCTGCCTTAGTGGCACGTAGCCGTACGTATTGTAGAAAAGTATCACCTTCCACTCCATGCTGTAGCCTGGAAGTATGCTTGAGCGCAGGTTGTACAGCATCTCCTTTGCCCTGTCTATGCTGTTCTCAACAAGGACGTACATGAAGAGGTCGTAGTCCCCCTTTGTTAGAGCTGCGAACTGGACCATCGGCTCGGATTCTACAGCTGCCTTTATCTCCTCAAATTGGGGCTTCTTATCAAGGAACTTCGCGTTCACTATATAGTATACGTATCCAAGCTTCTCTACGTTTATCTCAAGTGTATATTTTATACCGAGCTTCTTTTCTAGGGCGAGTATGCTGTACCGCGTCCTTGGCTGCGACCAGCCCAGCATCTTGCCAAGATACTGCTGCGATATCCTCGAATTCATGCTGAGAGCCTGCAGTATAAACAAATCACGCTCGTCAAGCTTGGGCTGGATGATTTGAGCCTCAGAATCGTTTCTCACGGATCCCTCTTGCTGCAGCCCTGCCTGATCCGCATACCTCGCTTTGTCAACACGCTGCCTTCTTGCCTGGTATCTGTGCCTTGCAGGTATGAAGAGGCCGCTCTGATTTATCCTGCCAAGGTACCTGCTTTTCCTGACGCTGCTCTCAGTATCTGCATCTCTTATTGCTAAACGTTCGTATACGCAATAGCTCCCGTTTATAAGCCTTATCTCGATATTTGGGCTGTATTCCCTCTGCAAAGCCTCGAACGCAGCCCTTATCGGCTCCGGC
The DNA here is from genome assembly GCA_023476545.1 of Candidatus Martarchaeota archaeon. Classification (GTDB taxonomy): domain Archaea; phylum Micrarchaeota; class Micrarchaeia; order Micrarchaeales; family CABMGC01; genus JAJYVH01. The sequence continues at coordinate 22,145 of JAMCYP010000005.1, forward strand.
GCTGAGTCTATCACCCTTGTCATCATATCCCTTATGTATTAATATATTTCGCTAAGATATAATAAATATACTATTTAATTATTAACTATTATACGTCTTATCATTGCTTAATAAATTATATTTTTTTATAGAATATGAATTATAGTTAGTTTAGTTAGCCAGATAAAGCATTCTCCGTTGGAAAAAACAGTAGTGCTATTTATAAAAGCTTCTTCATATTATCAATCAAGCAGGGGTTTGGTGGACATGGCAAATTATATGAACGACTTCGATGTCATTCTACCCTCGACTAATCCTGGTTGTATCACTGTTTCCAACCTCCACCAGCCCTGCCTTTTTTGCGTTTAATTGGTGGTTTGGATGCACGTATGGGAAATAAAGTTTGTGCTGTCCCTTCCCGTTTTGGGAAAGTGGGCAAGGAAGAAGCGCGACAAGTGGGTTTTTGAGGACGACCCGAACAATAAGCGCCCTGTTGTAGGGATTGCGCTCAGCAAGATTGCATTCATGTACGTGTGGGGCGACATGCCGATAAAGGATCAGCTCAGCGAGTACGACTTCAAGAGGTTCCTTGAATACAACAACATAACTGAGTATGATCTTCCTGAGAAGTACAGGTAATATTAAATGGGTGGGGAGCATGGGCAGTACTAAAAACACCAGAAGCAACGGAAACCTTGTCGAGACGACAAGGTCTGGGAAGAGGTTCTACAGGCTCTATTTTATTAAGCCCCCAATAAAGGCTGAAATGGAAGACCTCGGCGACGAGCTGATAAGGATGAACGAGGTAGAGGAGGTTTTCCTTACAGATGGCGACTATGGCTATGTCGTCAAGGCGCGCTTTGACGAGGAGAAGGAGCCCTCAAACGTGGAGCGCTTCCTGCAGAAGCGCCTTGGGAACCGCTACGGCAAGGTTACTGCTTTTGACAAGTACGGTCCGGTGCGCAGGATGCAGTAATTGGAGGGCGCGACACCGCGTTTCCGGCAACGCATAAATATTCTTTAAGCCGATATGATTTTGTGATAGCATGGCAGCCAAGAAGGCTTCTGCGAAGAAAAGCATACATAGAAAAGTTGAAAAATCTAAAAAGGAGTACAGGAAGCATGACGCACACAAGGAGATCTACAACAAGGAGTACCATGAGGTAAAGTACTCTGAGGAGCACAGGTGCCCGGTGTGCGGCAGCAGGATAGACGAGAACGGAATGTGCGCCTGCGGCGCGGGAGGCTCCTGAGAGCCCCTTACGCCCAAGCTTTATAAATCCCTTATTTTTGCTATACTACCCTTCTTGCCTGGACCATCGAGTCTATTGAGGTTATTGGGGCTGAGCTCTCCTCTATCTCCTGCATCGATGGGTAGTAGTCTTCGTAGTTGCTTATGTTCGCGCTTATCCTCTCCCCATATGAAGGAGTAAGGGAATTCTTGTAGAATATGCCCAGCGGTATCTTCTCGTCCGAAGGATAGGCAAGCTTTATGGCCTGGTTCATCTTCTCTATAACCTCCGACTGGTCCTTGACCTCGTAGTCCACCTTAGCCTCGTAAACGCGCTCCTTGTACCATTCGTTTGTGTTTATGTCGTTGTAGGTTGGGCAGGGCTGCAGCATGTCGACAAATGCCATGCCCTTGTGCTGTATAGCCTGTTTTATTATCTCCTTTGAGAGAGGTATGTTGTAGGCGAAAGTCCTGGCCACGAACGTGTATCCTGAGGATATCGCGAGCGCTATCGGGTTTATCGGGTCGTTTATGTTCGGCTCTGGCAGCGACTTTGTCTTCTCGCCACGCTTTAGCGTTGGCGACGCCTGCCCTTTAGTGAGGCCGTAGACGCCGTTGTTGTGTACTATTATTGTCATGTTGACGTTCCTCCTGCCTGCGCTGACGAAGTGCCCCACCCCTATGCCGAACGTGTCACCATCTCCTGCATCCACTACAACATTGAGCTTCGGGTTTGAGAGCTTTATCCCTACGGCAAACGCCAGAGCTCTTCCGTGAAGCGTGTGCACCCCGGCTATCGGACCTGAAACGAAGTGAGGAAGCTTCCCGGAGCAGCCTATCCCTGACACGAGAACCGCGTCAGTGTAGTCTAGCTTCAGCTCAGAGAGCGCGCTTTCCACAGATCTAAGTATGCCGAAGTCCCCGCACCCGGGGCACCAGTCGTTGAATTCAAGCTGCTCATTTACCTTCATTCAAAACCACCTTCTTAGTATCATTCTTTACCACGTCGCTGATTGAGCTCACGACCTCGTCCTTTGTCATCGGGCGGCCGTTCCACTTCAGCACGTAGTGCGTAGGCTTTATGCCTGTATTCTCGGTGAGCAGGCGTGCGCCCTGCGCAGTGTAGTTGTTCTCCATCGCTATGATCCTCTTCTTTCCTGAAAGGAGCTTTGCCATCAGTTCAGACGGATACGGGCTGAAGAGCCTCACCTGCACCATCTGCACGCTTATGCCCTTTGCCTTGAGCTCTTCCATCGCGTCGAGTATGGCGCCCTTTGGAGAGCCCCACGTCAGTATTACAGTATCGGAGGAGCCAACCGAGTTTGCCATCTGGTTCTCCTGAAGCACCTTGAAGACAAGCTGCCCTTTCTTGATCCTCTTCTCGTACATGGCGATCCTGTTCTCTGATTCCTCTGTTATGTGGCCGTACTCGTTGTGCTCATCTCCAGTATAGTACATATGCGCGTGGCCTAGCGGTGCCCTTGGCGAGATTCCGTCTTCTGTCAGCTCGAATCTCTTGTAATTCTCTGGGTCACCGGGAGAAATCAGCTTTCCGCGCTCTATCTTGAACTTGCCCGAGGTTATCGTCTCCTCGTCCATCACAGCATATGCGTTTGCGAGCGTCTTCTCTATTATGTGGATAGCGGGGGTCTGGCAAAGCTCAGCAAGGTTAAGCGCCATTACTGCGTCGCTGAATACCTCTGCGTGGTCTCCTGAAGCTATGACAATCCTAGTGAATTCGCCGTGTCCTACATTGACAGCAAGAAGCAGGTCCGACTGTCCGCTTCTGGTAGGCAGGCCTGTTGCAGGCGAGCCCCTCATGTAGTACGTCACGAGAACGGGCACCTCGTTCATTCCTGCCCAAGAGATCCCCTCGTTCATTAGCGAGAAGCCAGGACCGGATGTGGCGGTTGCAGCCCTTGCGCCGGTGAGCGCGGCTCCGTTTGCAGCGTTTATCGCTGCGAGCTCGTCCTCTGTCTGGAGCACGACTACGCCGCGCGTCTTTCCGTCGGAAGTCTTGAGCACCTGATTCGCTTCTATGTATGTGCTCTCGTCAGAAGCAGGGGTTATTGGATAGTATGACTGGAACGACAGGCCACCGTAAAGCTTGCCTATCGCGGATATGGTGTTGCCGTCAAGCTGCACCCTGTGCCCTTTGATTGGGAGCTCCTTGAGGTTGTAGCTGTTCTGGACGGATTTGAAGCCTGCCTGCGCTGCCAGCGTGTCGAGCTCGGCAATCTTTGCGTTCTTGAAGGTAGATTTTATCGCATCAAGAAGATATTGCTGGTTGAGGCCGAGAAGACCGAAGGAAGCGCCCGCGCAGAGCATGTTCCTCGCCTTCTCTGCCACGAAAGGATCCATCTTGAGCTGGTTTATAATATCTTTCATCAGTGGCCCGTAGTCTATGCCTATGCACTTTACGCCCTTCTTTTCGAGAAACTTGACCACATCCGCAATGGATATGCCGAGGCCAGCCTTCTCAAGAATTGCTGCAGCCTTGACGGCTATCTCAGGCTCAAGGGAGCGCACCTTGTCAATCGTCATCGCTTCTACTCCCTTGTCGTATATCAGGAAGTCGGTAACCTCGTCATAATGCTGAAATATCGTCTCGGCGTCGAATGTCGCGAGTATGTTTACAGTGCTGTTGACGCTGTGCTGCGGGCTGTCGCTCAGCAGCACGTTGAAGTAGCTGTGCCTTCCTTTTATGTTTGAGAAGTACTCCCTGCTCCCGAAAATATAATACCCTGCGCGGGCTACTGCAGCTCCGAAAACGTTGGCGGACGTATCCACTCCGAGTCCCTGGGCTCCGCCTATCATCCAGCTCAATCTCATAAAGACACCGATGCGCTTACTCTTTTAATCTTTATAAAGCAATCGGAAAAATATCTGTTCCGATGGTGCGGTTGTTGGCAGTGTAGGCGCATAAAGGGATTTTCTGGCAAGCAATTTAGTTGTTTGATTTGAGCCCAAAGCATGGAGATCATAGACATTTCAACAGAGATAAGCGAACGCATGACAATATATCCTGGAAATCCAGGCGTCAGCATAAAGACCAGGCGCAACGCAGACGGATTTGCAGTATCAGAGCTTCGCATAGGCAGCCACACGGGCACGCACATGGATGCACCATACCACGTCTTCGACTCTGGAAAAAGAGCTGGCGGCACAAAACTTGAGAAGCTGTATGGAAGGTGCAGGGTCCTAGACCTTACAAAAGTCAAGGGTTCGATAGAAGCAGACGACATAAGGGTATTCAGGATAAGGAGAGGGGAGATAATACTCCTAAAGACAAGGAACTCACTGATCAAAAGCAAAAGGTTCAGGAAGGATTTCGTCTACATAGGGAAGAGCGCGGCAAAGCTTCTTGCAGAATCAGGAGCAAATGCGATTGGGGTTG